>DATDAG010000477.1:0-13244 GCA_036525495.1 Anaerolineales bacterium | reverse complement strand
ACGGGGAACGCATTTTCATTACATCGCTCGATCATAGTGTCTTTGCAGTGGACACTGCCACCCTTGAAGTTGTATGGCATGAGGATTTGAAGGGAGCCATCCCCGGCGCGCCGGTCCTTGGTGCGGACGGAATGTTATATGTCGGTTCGCTCGCCTCCCAACTCGAACAGTTTGACCCCAAAACTGGGAAACACAAAACCGTCCTTGATGCCGAATACTGGATCTGGAACACACCGACCGTGGATGGGGAAACGTTATACTTTGGCGATCTGAAGGGGAACTTCTATTCCTTCAACACATCCACCGCTGAATTGAATTGGAGTATCCAGCCGGACGGACCCATCACCGCTGGCGCCATCCTCCAAAATGGGCATCTCCTGCTTGCAACCGAATCCGGCAACATCTATGCCATTGGCAAGGATGGGAGCATTTTGTGGTTTGAAGATGTGAAAGGCGAAAACGCGAAGGGCAAGATCTACGCCACGCCCGTTATAGCCGGTGATTTTATCCTGGTCGCCCCATTGGAAACCGGTTTCTACCTGACCGCCCTCGATTCGAACGGCCGCCAGGTCTGGTCATTCCCCCAGGAGAAATAGAGGAAGTATGTGGGATCTTTTTGTTTCGATTTTTATCAACGTATTATTGTGGATCTATAATCTGCTTGGCAGTGGTCCGCACATGTTCGGCGTTGCGATCATCCTGTTCACCATTCTGATCCGCATTGTTACTTGGCCCCTCAACGCCCAGCAAATGAAGGGTGCCAAAGCCATGCAGGACCTCCAGAACGATAAGGACTGGCAGGCTATTCAAAAGAAATACGCTAAGGATAAGGAAAAACTCGCGCAGGAACAAATGCGCGTTTATCGTGAAAAGGGCATAAATCCATTTGGTTCGTGCCTGCCGACACTAGTGCAGTTCCCGATCTTAATAGGCCTGTACCAGAGCATCATCCGCTCGCTGGCGGCAACCCCTCTTGATCTGTTGAAACTTTCGCAGAGCATCAATCCTGATTTTCTCGATGTCACCAACCTTATTCCCCTCAACAGCAATTTCCTTTGGATGAACCTGGGTCAACCTGAACCGTTTTACATTCTTGCCATCGTGGTCGCTGCGACAACCTATATCCAATCCAAATTGACCCTGCCGCCATCCACAAACCCCAACGATCAGAGCGCCGCGATGGGACAGTCCATGACGATCACCATGCCGCTCATGCTGGGTTACTTTGCACTGACATTCCCATCGGGGCTGGCGGTCTATTTCATTACGAGCAACGTACTGGGTATCATTCAATATGCCGCTCAGGGCAGAGCCAACTGGTCCAATCTTCTGCCAAAGGGCATGAGAAAATCATAACGAGGAGGTGGGCATGAACGAAAGAACAACACTGGAGATCATCGCACCAACCGTCGAGGAAGCCATCGCGCAGGGGCTGGCGCAACTCGGTCTCACAGCCGATGCTGTCAGTGTTGAAGTGCTGGATGCGGGAAGCAAGGGCTTGTTCGGACTGGGAAAGCCGCAGGTGCGTGTCCGTTTGACGGTGAACGGACCCGGCGGCGCGCAGGCTGAGGATGTTGAACCAGTTGTCCCTGAGTCCGAATCGGAGTCGAATGTTCAGGCTCGACGTCAACCTGCTCCTGTCAAAGAGGCTGAATCCACGCTGGATCATGATCCCCTGCTCGACCACACCGAATCTGTTGTTTCCAAACTGATCGCCATGATGGGGCTGGAGGCGCAGGTCTCCGCGCATTACGGTGACATTGACCGAGACGACAGGCGCTATATCAACGTGGATGTGCGCGGTAGTGACCTGAGCGTGTTGATCGGGCGCCGCTCTGAAACGCTCAACGCTTTTCAATATGTGGCTTCACTCATCATCGGCAAGGAGACGGAGCAATTCGTGCAACTCGTCGTGGATGTGGAAGGCTACCGTGCTCGTCGTGAAAAACAACTGGTGCAGATGGCGAAGCGCATGGCAGACCAGGTTGCCAAGAACGGGCGCAAGCAGACGCTTGAACCCATGCCCTCGGCCGAACGCCGCATCATTCATATTGCATTGCGAGATAACCCGGCAGTGACGACCGAAAGCACCGGAGACGACCCCTATCGTAAAGTGGTGATCTTCCCCAGGGAAGACTGAACTTGTAGAGCGAGATACGCAAAGCGTCTCGCTCTACTTTTTTCTCACGGTATAATTCGCCCATGTCTGACAATGTTCCGCATGAACCGGTGGATTACCTTGTGATTGGTCACCTCGCGCGTGACCTGACGCTGAAGGGTCCGCAGTTGGGCGGGACGGTTGCATACTCCGCGTTGACCGCCCGTGCGTTGGGCTTGCAAGTGGGGATCGTGACTGCATCAGGCTCGGATGTTCCGCTTGAAGTATTGAATGGTATTCCAGTGGTTTCGAGCGAATCGAATTCAAGTACTACTTACGAAAACATCTACACCGACCGGGAACGTGTGCAGTACCTGCGTGCACAAGCCTCCCGTATCGACCTCCACCGCGTGCCTGAGCCCTGGAGGACTGCTTCGATCATTCACCTCGGTCCCATTGCAAATGAAGTGGATTCTGTCCTTCCGGATGGCTTTTCTCCAATCCTGCTCGGCTTGACCCCCCAGGGTTGGATGCGTCAATGGAACTCGAACGGGCTTGTGTCATCTCGAATATGGAAGAATTCAGAACCCGCTCTCGCACAGGCGGGCGCGATTGTTCTTAGCCGCGAAGATGTGGACGGCGATGATCTGCTCATCGAACACATGGCGCAGCATACAAAGATCCTGGTTGTGACCGAAGGCGTGGCAGGCGCAGTCCTTTACTGGCACGGAGACCGCCGCCGCTTCCGTGCGCCGACAGTCAATGAAGTGGATGCCACCGGCGCAGGCGACATCTTTGCCACTGCTTTCTTTATGCGGTTATTGAATACGCGCGATCCGTGGGAAGCGACGCGCTTTGCTACCCTGCTCGCCTCCCATTCTGTCGAACGCGCTGGCTTGGATGGAATCCCCACATCCCTTGAGATCGAACAATCCATGATGGTAGTGATACCGTAAATCAATCCAAAATCTGAAATCGTAAACCCTATGACCCGTACCTACACCCTCGTCAACCAAAAAGGCGGAGTTGGCAAGACCACAACTGCCATCAACCTCGCCGCCTACCTTGCCAAACTAAGACAGCGTGTGCTCGTCGTTGACCTCGACCCGCAAGCCAACGCTACATCCAGCCTCGGTGTGGATAAACGAACCGTGCAATCGGGTACATACGATGCCCTGCTCAACGGTGAAGTGCCGGCCGCCTCGATCCTTTTCAATGATCGCCTCAAACTTGCCCTCCTGCCTGCATCCCCCTCGCTGGCTGGCGCGGAGATCGAGCTTGTGGATGAGATGGGACGCGAATTCCGTCTCAAGACCGCGCTTGAATCGGTGGACAAAAAATACGATTACATCCTGATAGATTGCCCGCCCTCGCTGGGAATATTGACCGTCAACGGTCTGGTCGCGGCAAAGCAGGGAGTGATTGTCCCTGTGCAATGCGAATATCTTGCCCTCGAAGGACTCGGTCAACTCACGCAGACGATCCAGCGCGTCCAATCGCTTCTTTTCCCGGACCTGCGCGTGCGTGGCGTTGCCCTGACCATGTTCGACCCCCGGACGAATCTTTCCAACGATGTGGTCAAGGAAGTCAACAGCCACTTCCCGGGGCAGGTATTCAAGAGTATTGTGCCGCGCAGTATTCGTCTTGCTGAGGCGCCATCCTATGGGCTTCCTATTTCTGCATACGCGCCGTCATCTGTGGGCGCGACTGCCTATGAGTCGCTCGCAAAGGAATTGTTGAAAGGTGATGGAGTGAAATAATACGTAGGGGCGGGGTTTCCCCGCCCTCGGTCTGATATTCAAAATTGGGCGAGATGACCTCGCCCCTGCATATTTGTGCAAGGAGAGATAATGCCCAAACGAACCGGTCTCGGCAAAGGACTTGATGCCCTCATCCCTGCGGGTGAAACAAAAACCAGCGCAGGGGGTAGCGGTGTTACCCAGATTGCAATAGACCTCATCCAGCGCAACCCGCGCCAGCCGCGCGAAAAATTCGACATTGAAGAGTTGGAGAACCTTGCTGTGTCCATCCGCGAGCATGGAGTGATCCAGCCGCTGATCGTTTCCCCCGGCAAGAACGGTGTATATATCCTTATCGCGGGCGAACGCCGCTTGCAGGCTTCGCGCAAGGCAGGGTTGAAGACCGTCCCGGTAGTCATCCGCACCGCGACAGACCAGCAGCTGCTCGAACTGGCTCTCATCGAAAACGTCCAACGCGCAGACTTGAATCCCATCGAAGAAGCGGAGGCGTATCAGCATCTCGCCAAAGAATTCAGGATGTCGCATGAGAAGATCGCGGAACGCGTCGGCAAAAGCCGCGTGGCTGTGACGAATACCATGCGTCTGCTCGATGCATCTGCCGCGGTCAAACAGGCCTTGGTGGACGGACGCATCACGGAAGGACATGCGCGCGCCATGCTTACGTTATCTGCTAAAGCGCAGGAAAATCTATTGAACCAGGTGGTTAATCTTGACTTGAGCGTCCGTCAGACGGAAGCATTGGCAGGAAAATATTCGGGGAAGAAAACTGCTTCGGCGAAGAAGGCAGGCAGAAGCGCGGACGTGAACGATGTCGAACGTCGTCTGCGTGCCAGTTTGGGAACGAAAGTTGTATTGAAGCATGGCAAGAAAGGCGGCACGGTCACGATCTATTATTACTCCGATGAGGAATTGGATTCTCTTTTGGAAAAATTGACATAATGCGCAGGGGCACAGCGGAACGTTAGATCGTCAAAATCATCAATTGACTTGCTGAACTCCTGCATGGTAAAAAATTATGAAACTCCTCTATAACGCACACATCCATACCCAAGACGGATCACAACCAATGGTGTCTGCCCTGCTTATTCACCGCGACAGGATCGTCGCGGTAGGAGATGCAGATTCTTTATCCTCGCAATACACCAATGCCGAAAAGGAGGATATGGATGGACGTTTTATTTTTCCCGGTCTCACTGATGCACACATCCATTTGAAATATTATTCCTTGAGCCTGCAAAAGATCGATTGCGAAACGGACACAAAAGAGGAATGTCTGCGGCGCGTGGCGGAACGCGTTGAGACTGCCAAACCTGGCGAATGGATTTTGGGTCACGGTTGGAATCAGAATACATGGGGCGTTTGGCTCCATGCATCCGAACTTGATGCCATTGCCCCGAACAACCCGGTGTACCTCACCGCAAAGTCATTGCACGCCGGGCTGGTTAATACCGCCGCAATGAAACTCGCGAATATCACGAAGCAAACCCCTGATCCGCAAAATGGCGGACTGCAACGCGACGCTAATGGGAACATCACAGGCGTATTGCTTGAAACCGCCATGTCATTTGCCAGCGATGCGATCCCCGAACCAACCTTGCGTGAGATCATGGATGCCATCGAAAAAGCGCAACCCATCCTTTGGAAAATGGGCTTGACCGGCATCCACGATTTTGACCGCCGTGATTCCTTCATGGCATTGCAAACGCTTCACGCGCAGGGCAAACTCAATCTGCGCGTATTGAAGAACCTTCCCGTTGAACTGCTCGATCAGGCGCACGAGCTTGGTTTGCGCGGCGGCTTCGGAGACGACATGCTCCGCATCGGTAACGTCAAAGTATTTATGGATGGTGCGCTCGGTCCGCACACTGCCGCGATGTTCCAGCCGTACGCTGGCGAGGAGAACAACCGCGGCATCCTCAACATGGACGGCGAGGAACTCTTCGAGCACGGGCGCAAAGCCGCGCAGGTTGGCTTGGGCATGACCGTCCACGCCATTGGCGACCGTGCCAACCATGAAGTGCTGAATGCGTATGAACAACTCCGTAATTACGAAAACGAGAATCAACTCCCGCACATGCGCCACCGCATCGAACACGTGCAGGTGCTTCATCCCGATGACGCGGCCCGTCTCGGTGAAATGAATGTTGTCGCCTCCATGCAACCCATCCATGCCATTTCAGATATGAAGATGGCGGATGATTTCTGGGGCGAGCGCGCAAAACTCTCCTACGCCTGGCGGACTCAATTGGATTACGGCGCGCGGCTTGCCTTCGGGTCGGACGCGCCCGTGGACTCGCCAAATCCGTTTTTGGGGTTGCACGCCGCGGTGGCACGACGCTGCGCCGACGGTTCACCCTCACCCGAAGGCTGGTACCCCGAACAAAAACTGACCCTCCCCGAAGCATGGGAGGCGTATACGCTCGGTCCCGCTTATGCCGCATACATGGAAGACCGCCTCGGCAGGCTCGCCCCGGACCACCTCGCCGACTTGATCGTGCTGGAGAAAGATCCCTTCGCCTGCGAACCCGATGAATTGCTTACCATGCAATCATCGGCTACAATGGTGAATGGAGAATGGGTATAGCGGTAATGGTGCAGGGAAAGAATGTGCGGAGAGAAAGCACAGATTATGAGTGAAAAACCTATGACGCAAACATTGCCAAAACTATCTCCTGAAATGCTTGTGCCTCGCATGGGGGAATATCTGGTACAAAAGGGACTCATCACAGATGAGAACCTGCAAGCCGCGCTCGACCACCAATTGAAGGAAACAGACAAGGGCAATTCCATCCTGCTTGGGCAGGCATTGATGGACTTGAAATTCATAGAACGTTCTGACCTTGACCAGGTGGTCACCGAACAGATCCTGCAATTGCGGTCCGCTCTGCAAGCCGCCAACCGCACTCTCGAACGGCGCGTGAAGGAACGTACTGCCGAATTGCAGAGAGCACTCGAACGCGTATCCGAACTGAGCCAGTTAAAGGCAAATTTCATCTCGAATATTTCGCATGAATTGCGTACTCCGTTGACGCACATCAAAGGCTATATCGAACTTCTCATTACCAAATCGCTCGGACCGATCACCGATGAACAGAAACATGCGCTCCAGGTCAGTCAGCAGTCGTCGGGCAAACTCGAAGGCTTGATCGAAGACCTCATCATGGTCTCGCTGGCTTCGCGTGGTGAGCTGAGTGTAAAACTTGACGATATGGATATCCGCCGTATTGCCAACCTGGCAGTCAAGTCTTTCACTGGCAAGGCGCAGGAACGCGGCATTGACCTGCAAGCGGTCATGGACGAAAATGTCCCGTTCGTGCAGGGAGATTCGCAGAAGATCGGCTGGGCGTTGGGTCAACTTATTGATAACGGGATCAAGTTCACGTCCACGGGGGGAAGCGTGGTGTGCAGAGTCAAACGCGAGGGCGAGAACCTGGTCATCCTCTCCATCACAGACACCGGGATCGGCATCGCTCCCCAACGCTTGAGCGAGATCTTTGAGCCGTTCCATCAACTCGATGGGTCTTCCACGCGGCGCTACGGCGGGACCGGGCTTGGGCTCTCGCTCGTCAGGCAGATCGTTGAAGCGCACGGTTCGATGATGGATGTGCAGTCTGTGGAAGGGCACGGTACAACGTTCAAGTTCCCGTTGCTGGCAGTGGCAGGCACCAAATAAAGATGGATGCCCTGTCGTTTTCCTATGTCAATGAGTTGATGAAGGTCATCAATGGGCGGGGTGATACGCGAATAATCATTGAAAAATTTCTCGAGGTGCTTCGCAAGGAGTTCGTGTTTGATAATGTTGCGGCGTATTTACAGGACGATAACACAGGAACATTGGAGATCGTCTACGCGCGCGCGGTGGGGCGTGCCAAGAATGCCGAAGCCGATGCCGACTGGGGCGAAGATATTGCGCACAAGGTGCTGGCAAAAAAGCAATTGTTGATCCAGGAACCAGAGAATGTTTCTGAATCGGGGGATCGTCTGCACCAGGCTTATTTGTTGGGGCTTCCCCTGAGGGCAGACGGGTTATTGAACGGCGCGTTGGTCTTCGTACGTTTTGGCGGACCTGCCTATCAAGACGAGCATGTTGTCATGGCGACGCTTGGAGCTGAGTTGCTTTCTGTATTCTTCGAACGTAGCGCTTGGAAAAAGATGAACGATGAACTGGGGGAACTTAAACAGCAGATCCAATTGCAGGAGGATTTCGTCAGCACCATCTCCCACGAGCTGCGTACCCCGCTTGGTTTCATCAAAGGCTACAGCACCAGCCTCCTGCGAGAAGACACTTCCTGGGATGCGGAAACGCAAAGGGAATTCCTCACAATCATTGACGAAGAGGCGGACCATCTCTCCTTATTGATCGAGAACGTGTTGGAATCGGCGCGACTGCAAAGCAAGACGCTTCCGCTTCGCTTCCAACCCCTCAGGCTGGATGCTGTTTTACGGGATGTCACCACCCGCATCCGTTCCCGCTACAAAGACTTGGACGTAAGCTTGGACTTGGAATCCTCCACAACCATCCACGCGGACGGAGTCCGCATCGCTCAAGTCTTCGAGAACCTGTTTACAAACGCCATCAAATACGCGCCCGGTTCAGCGATTTTTGCCGGGTTGAAGCAGGTGGGGCAGTCGTTGATCGTCACATTCATGGACCGTGGTCCCGGCATCCCCGCCGAATCCCTGCCGTTGATCTTCGAGCGTTTTTACCGAATCCGCACCGAGAAAGCCACCGGCACCGGGCTGGGACTTTTCATCTGTAAGCAGATTATCGAGGCACATCGTGGTAAGATTTGGGCAGAATCGAACCCCGGTCAGGGAACCACATTTTTCATTGAACTGCCCATCAACCAACCTGTAATAACGTGAAGGAGGCTGTAATGGCAAAGCGCATTCTCATTGTGGACGATGAACCTCGTTATCTCCGCCTGTTGGAGGCGAACCTGAGAACGGAAGGGTATGAAGTTGTCACTGCATCGGATGGGGTGCAGGCTGTCGATGTCTTTTCCAACCAGCCGATAGACTTGGTATTAATGGATGTGATGATGCCCAAATTGGACGGGTTTGGCGCAACACAGCGCATCCGCGAATTTTCCAACACCCCCATCATCATTCTGACAGCCAAAGGAGACGAACAGGACCGAGTGCGCGGTCTCGACTTGGGAGCCGATGATTACCTCGTCAAGCCATTCTCAGCCACCGAACTACTGGCGCGCGTCCGTGCCGTTTTGCGCCGTGCCCAACCCGCTGCGGAAGTGGGCGGGCAGTCCCGTTTCTTCACGCATGACAACCTGAAGATCGACTTTGCCCGTGCAGAAATCTGGAAGGGTGAAACACCCGTATCCCTTTCGGCAACCGAATATCGTCTCTTATTGCAATTTGCCCATCACGTTGGCAAGATCATGTCATCTGAAGAACTTCTCACCAGCGTGTGGGGTCCCGAATATAAAACCGATAAAGAGATTCTATGGGTGAGCATTGCCCGCCTGCGTCAAAAACTGGAGGATGACGCCCACAGCCCGAAACACATCGTGACCCGTTCCGGTTTAGGATACTTAATGCCACCCGTTGAAGAATAGAACTCGCAAGGAGTAATTTATTATGATTGGAAAAACGGTACTGGTCGTGGATGAGAATCCAGCCACCCGTGAATACCTTTCCAGCGTGTTGAAGGAAAGGCAGTTCAAGGTTTTGGAGGCAAGTTCCGGCAAAGATGCATTGATCTCTGCATGGCGCGACCACCCGGATCTCGTCCTGTTCGACCCGACATTTTCCGATATTCAGGATGTCGAGTTCATCCAAAAACTGCGCCAGAACGCACGTTCAGGCAAAATGCAAATCGTCGCATATTCCAGTGACCCGGCTCCTGCGCGCAAAGAAGCCTGCCTGGAGGCAGGGGTGAACGACTATATCGTCAAGTCCGCAGAGGCGGTTCCCCAATTGCATCAGGTGCTTGACCGCATTTTCGGCACCGGAACAATTGCGCCGGAAGTTTCAGAGTCGATCCAGGAGAGAAAAGAGAACGGCTTGTTGATCGCTTTCCTGAGTGCCAAAGGGGGAACGGGCACTTCTTCCCTGTGCGCGAACCTCGCAATGACCATCAAGGAACAACAGCCGGATGCGCGTGTCGTGGTTGCCGACCTGGTCCTGCCCATCGGCTCCATTGCGCAGATCGTGGGTTACGGCGGGACAGATAATCTCGTAACAGTAGCAGACCTCCCGCCGGTTGAAACGAACGGGGAATATTTCCTCAAGAACCTGCCCAAGCCGGATCTATGGAAGTTTCAGTTGCTGGCTGGTTCCCCCGATCCACAGCATGGGAACAACCTCAAAGGCGAACGCATTGGGCAGATCGTGGATGTGCTCCGCGCCTCATACGATTTCATCATTCTGGACATTGGACGTTCTCTCTCACGCATCAGCCTGCCCCTCATCCAGCAAGCGGACCTCATTCCCCTGATCGTTTCCACCGACCAAAGCACGGTCAAATTGACCAAGACGGTCTGGGAATATTTGCATGAGCAGGGAATTGACATACAGAACGTCTATGCCATTCTTAACCGGGCAGTGGGGCTGGAAGGTTTGACCAAGTCGGAGGCGGAGCAGATCATCGGCTTCCCGATCAAGACGACATTGCCATACATGGGGAGTAATTTCGCGCTGGCGAACAACCTCAACCAGCCGATTATCACGAAATATCCCAGGGATACTGCCACCATCATCTTCAAGGATACAGCAGAGGGCATGGTCAAACTCGCCCGTCAAATGCGCGCACGAAGCAATCTTAAATAAAGTGCAAGGTCATTCTCCGCCCGGTTCGACTACACTTGGACGATAAGCAGGATACGCAGGGAGCAATGCCTGCACGTATCATCCATGTTTGATCGAATTCGTTAAAACGTTCACGTTGATCGAACAGCGTTTTCAGAGATAGCGAGAGGTGCCATGACTATTGAATATGATGAACACGGAAAAATATTCACGGATATTGTTTCCAAGGTCTCGATCTTTGTAACCATCCAGACCACAACCCATATGATGCGCGGACGGATGCACGTACGCCGCGACCAGCGTGTGAAGGATGAACTGGACCGCGACGAGAACTTTCTTGCATTGACCGATGTACACGTCCAGGGTCCGGACGGGCAGACCCTGTTCCATTCCCCGTTCCTGGCTGTAAAGCGCAATCACATCGTATGGGTCATGCCGGAACAAAAATCAGGCGAGGGGAGTAACTCCTGATGGCAACCCCGATTTCATCCAATTTCAACAAACTGACTTCAGCCGACCTGCTCAAATTCAAACGTTATCTTGTTGAGAACGTCAGCCGTTCGATGGAGGGCGAACCTCTGCAACTGGGCGACCGCGCACAACTCATCACACAGCGTCTGAATGAGATCTATGCCCAAACCCGCGTGACCCTGCCAGATGACATGCGCAAGCATCTCTTCCATGAGATCGTGGATGAGTTCACGGGGCTTGGTCCGATCCAGCCCCTGCTAGACGACCCTGATGTCAGCGAAGTCATGGTTAATGGACCGAAGAAGGTCTTCATCGAAAAAAACGGCAGGTTGACAAAAAGCGGCGTCACGTTCGATGACGATGATCATGTTTTGCGGATCATTGACCGTATCATCCTCCCCCTCGGTCGCCGCGTGGACCCAGACAGCCCTACGGTTGATGCGCGTTTACCGGACGGTTCCCGCGTCAACGCGGTCATACGACCCGTTTCGATCGATGGTCCGTGCATCACAATCCGTAAATTCAAAAAGGACAAACTCAGCGTTGAAGATCTCATCAAATTTGATTCCCTTACAAAGAACATGGGAGATTTCCTGCAAGCCTGCGTGCATGCCCATTTGAATATTGTCGTTTCGGGAGGCACAGGTTCGGGCAAGACAACGCTTCTTAACGTTCTATCCAGTTTTATTCCCGAGAGCGAACGTATTGTCACGATCGAGGACGCGGCGGAGCTGCAACTCCAGCAGGATCACGTTCTCCGTTTGGAAACAAAAGTGGCAAATGTGGATGGCAGGGGGGCGGTCACGATCCGCGATCTAGTGCGCAACTCCCTGCGCATGCGACCGGACCGCATTGTGGTCGGCGAGTGCCGCGGTGGCGAGACGCTGGATATGTTGCAAGCCATGAACACCGGTCATGATGGGTCACTGACCACGCTCCATGCCAACTCCCCGCGCGACGCGCTTTCCCGCATGGAGACGATGGTACTGATGGCGGGCATGGACCTGCCTCTCAGGGTGGTGCGCCAGCAGATTTCCTCCGCCATCGACCTGATCATCCAGCAGACCCGTTTGAAGGATGGTTCGCGTAAAGTGACTGCCATCACAGAAGTGGCTGGTATGGAAGGTGAAACTGTTGTTTTGACGGATGTCTTCAAATTTGAACAAACCGGCACGAGTCAGGACGGCAGGATATTGGGTGAGTTAAAAGCTACTGGCATCCGCCCGATCTTCGGTCCGCGGCTTGAAGCGGCGGGCTTCAAACTCAATGCCGAAATTTTCATGCCCGGCGGCGGGATGGGATCGAGACGATAACCGTGAAAGCCTCTGCTATAATTAAACCATTGAGGCACTATGGATAAAAAGACCCAGATCACCATTCGCACAAAAAAATTGGGCGTTTTGATCCGCGATGCGCGTCTGGCAGCGCGTCGAAAGATCAAGGAAACCGCTGAAGCCATCGGAACAAAAAGTGGAACCTTCCGGGCCTACGAAGAGGGACGCAAAGCCCCCTCCCTGCCCGAATTGGAGACACTCGTCTATTATTTGGATTTGCCCATCGACCACTTCTGGAGCAGGGAGATAAAATCCAATACGCCTCTGCCCATCGAGACGCTCGATCTTCCCAAACTGTTGGCTGTTCGCCAGCGAAAGATCGGTGCCTTGCTCAGGCAGGAACGTACCAACGCCAGCATTTCCATCCGCAACCTTGCGCACGAGACCGGCATATCTGGCGCGCGCATCAAAGCGTATGAATTGGGGGAGCGCCCCATCCCATTGCCTGAATTGGAAGTGTTGGTTTCCACCCTCGGCGGACAGATCGAATCCTTCTTCGACCGGAGCGGACCCATCGGACAGTGGTTGACGAACGAGGAAGCCATACAGAATTTTCTCGAACTTCCTGAAGAACTGCGACAGTTCGCCGCACAGCCGGTCAATCGCCCGTATCTGGAACTGGCAATGAAATTGAGCGCCATGTCCAAGGATAAACTACGCTCGGTGGCGGAAGACCTGTTGGACATTACGTTATAGGAATTACGCGTGGAAAGTAACGATCCCATCCAACTGGCTGAAAAAGGCAAAAAGGAGTACGCAAAAGGGAACCATGCCACCGCCGCGGACCTGTTCGCGGACGCTGCACAGGCTTAT
>DATDAG010000476.1:0-6472 GCA_036525495.1 Anaerolineales bacterium | reverse complement strand
AAGAGATACCGGTACAGGAAGGCGATGATCGTGGTGAGGATGGACGGCACGCGCAGATGTTCAAGCGCATGGACGATATCCGGGAAGCGCGCCGTCGCCACCAGCAATATCGCCATCTGCACCGATAACCACGAACGGATGAGGATGCTCACAAAACGCAGAAGCCCGGCATCAGTGACCGTCAGATCCCAAAACATAAAATGGAAGGTGGTCAGGGGTTTGCCCGGCAGCGAGAACAATACCGTGACCGCGATCAAAACGAACGGCAAAGCCACGAACGAACGCTTCAAGGTGAACGGGAACCCTAGTTTGGAGATGATATTCGCGCCAAGCAGGAAGAACCACGAAAACACAAATGCGATCCACGCACCATCGGGCAGGAGCGCGTTCGAAAGGATGAACGCGATGGTCACCACCACTTTCACGCGCGGATCGAGGCGGTGGATGAAACTATCGGCTTCATGATAACGGTCAAAGATGTCTGAGTGCATAATGATTTACGATATACGATTTTGGATTGGTGGTCGAGTAGGCGGCGGGTCTCGATATGGACTAACGTCCTACTCGACCAACGCCGTCGTATCGAGACCACTTTACGATTTAGCCTTCATTCCCTGACCAAGCAAAACGATGACTACTCCTACAACTAGAATTCCAACAACACCCGCAATGATCGTGGATGCAGGCGTTGCGCCGAGGAACGGCAGTGTGTAATCCGGCAGGATCGTGTATGGGGAGTTTCCAGCCAATTGCAAAAAACCCAATTCGGAGGCAACACTTTCCAAACCATCCGGGTCGGAGGATGCTAAAGGAGACAGGAATACAACCACAAGGGAGATCAACGCCCCGATCAACACCCAGACGCGGCTCCCCTTTGCCGATTCAGAGTTTTCACCCAACAGGTCTGGGCGGGACCGGAAGATGAACGTCAGCGCGGCGACCGTGATGAGCGCTTCACCGATCCCGATCATGGCATGGATTCCCAGCATGGCAGGGATGACGATCTGCAATTGCGCGTTCCCGCTCAACCAGATCTCGATGGATGTGAACAACGCGCCAGCCAGTACGGATAACCAAGCGGCGATCCCTGCCATAACCAGTTTCAGCGTGCGGCTCCCGCGCGCCACGCCGCGATAGAGTCCATACCCGATGGCGGTCGTGATCAATCCCATGTTCAGGATGTTGGCGCCCATCACCACCAGTCCGCCATCCTGGAACAACAGCGCCTGCACGGCAATGACCGCGGTCATCACAAGCATCCCCGCCCACGGACCAAGTGTGATCGCCGCCAGAACACCGCCCAATAAATGCCCTGATGTGCCGCCAAGGATGGGGAAGTTGATCATTTGCGCGGCAAAAATGAATGCCGCCATAACGCCCATCAAGGGGACCTGTTTTTCGCCAAGCGACCCGTTTGTGCGCGAGATCGCAGCGCTCAACACCAGAGCAGTAATGATCCAGCAAACGATCGAAACCCCAAGGCCGAGGATGTTCTCGGGGATATGAAGAGGGGCAGGTGAATAATGCATTACGTCTCCTTATGATCCTGCTGACAGCCCGGGCACACGCCAAAGAATGTCACATGACTGTCGATGTGCTTGAAGCCGCTGGCGGTTTCCAATTCCTGGTACAGGGATTCAAGCAGGGCATGCCCCACTTCGATCTCGTTCCCACAGGAGCGGCAAATGACATGGTGATGCTCGTCTTCCGCGATCTCATAGGTCAGGCGTCCACTGCCGGCATAGGACGAACGCGCCAATCCATTCTCTGCCAAGAATTCGAGCGTGCGATAGACAGTCGGCTCCGTCAGCCCCGGTAATTCGATACGCGCTTTCTTATAGATCTCGGTGGGCGATAGATGGACTCCCTCATGGCGAAGCACATGCAGGATCGCCAATCGTTGTGAGGTCATTCGAAATCCGCGCGCGCGGAGTTGGGGTACATAATCAGATGAGCAGGACATACAATTCCTTATTGCAAGTTTTTACAATAACAAAATATAGTATACATAGATTACCCCATTCTTACATTAAAACTGCCAGCAGCTTTTACCGGCAGCTTGAATTCGGTTGATATAAGGCGAATTTAAACGCGTCTCAACACCAACATCGTCAGATCATCGGCGGGAGGCATGTCTTGCACAAAATCGATCAGGGACTTTTCCACCACATCGATCAACTCATGTGCGGAGGAACAGTGGTTGGCTTTGAGCGCTTCTTCGAGACGAGATTCGCCGTAGAACTCCCCATCATTGTTATAGGACTCGGTCAAGCCGTCGGTATAGAACAGAATACAATCATCCTTTTCAAGCGGGATGACACGTTGTTCATATTGCATGTTTTCTGCCGCGCCGAGCGCGACCCCTGTGCGGGTCAGTATTTCTATTGAACCATCACTCTTCACCCACGAAGGAGGGTTATGCCCCGCATTGACGTAAGTCAGTTCGCCCGTGTTCATATCCAACACGGCATACACCGCGGTCACGAACATCCCCTGTTTGGTGTCGGGGACAAGAATCTCATTTACATGCCGCAAAGCTTCGGCAGGGGTAACATTTTCGATCACCGCGGCGCGGACCAGCGTCCGTGTGAGCGCCATAAAGAGCGCGGCGGGAACGCCTTTGTCAGAGACATCCGCAATGAAGATGCCGAGTTTGTTATCGGGAAGGCTGATCACATCGTAAAAGTCGCCGCCCACCTGTCGGGCTGTCTTCCAACGCGCGGCGAGTTCCCATTCGGGGAATTGCGGCAATGATTCAGGGAGGAATGTCTGCTGGATCTGGCGCGCCAGTTGAACTTCCGTTTCGAGGCGTTCGCGCAAGACCATCTCTTTTTGAAGCAGATCGTTCTGAATGGCAAGCGCGGCTTGTTGCGCAATACCTGTGATGATCTCGAGTCTGCGGTTCCGGAAGCGAAGTCCACCTGCGGCTTCTTCGACGAGTATCACTCCGTAGAGCGCATCCCTGACCGCGATGGGGACCGCGAATAGGAATGCACTTGGGTTGGCGAGGTTGACCTCTCGCGTCAGATCCAGCGATATCCAGGCTTGCAGACCGTTCTTTTTGTCCAGCTGGCAGGCTTGTAGTCCAAGTTCGTCGCGGCAAGAATCCAGGAAGGCAAATTCGCCGGAGGAAAATGTGCGCGTCCAGAACTGATCATTGTCCTCTTCGCTCAGTCCGTATTCGTGAGCCGGTGTGAACATCTCTTTTTCCGCATCCCATTGATACAAGACCGCGCGCTCGATGCCCACGAGGATCGGCATGATACGGATGATCGTGCCGAGTATCTCATCCAGGTCGTTCAGACTCACGACCGCCTGTGCCACCTGCAACAACGCGGCAGACGCGTACGCCTGCTCCTGCGCCGTGTCGTACAGGCGGGCGTTCTCGATGGCGACCGCGGCATAACTCGCAAAGGTCATTGTCATTGCCTGCGCTTCATGCCCATACCTGCCGGGGGTGCGGTGCGACAGCGTTATCACTCCGAGAGGCTGACTGCCGATCCGCAGTGGCACAGCCAATGCTGAATAATTCGTATCGAACTCGGCTGTCAGACCAGTAGCCCAAAGCGGATCGGAAAATTTCCGTATGATAGGCTCATCGGAATACAGGGCAGACACCAACCCGTTATAGGCGTCTGTGTTGTCGTAAAGGGTTTGCTCGAGCTTGTCTTCATTGCAGTTGCGACATGCCGCAAGATATAATTCATCGTTATCGAATAGCCAGATGGCTGAGATGTCCACCGGCAGGTTGCGGTCCAGCTCGTCGAGGATGGCTTCGAGCACATCGTCCACACCCACGTTCGCGGATACCAGACCCGCAACTTCACGGAGACTCTCCCCCACCTGCCGCCGCCATTGCTCGGAGCGGTACAGGTCGGCATTGTGGATGGCGATGGCAATGTTATCGGCGACGGCTTCGAAGATCACACGGTCGTCATCGGTAAAGGCATTGACTTTATCCGATTGAATATCCAATATTCCGACAACTTCATCATCATATAACAATGGCACGCAAAGCTCGGAGCGCGTATTTTCAGGCGGCATGGGAGAGGGACGATAACGCTTATCCTTTTTGACATCGCCTGCAAGGATCGTCTGCCCTTCGCGCGCCACCCAGGGAATGATGCCCTGCCCGTCATCGAGCGAAAGTGTATAGCTGGACAAACCTTCCTTTCTTTCACCGCTACCGGCAACATACGAAATCAATCGCCGGTTTTGATGCACAGTTAACAGGTTGACATGCGGATACCCAAATCGGTCATTGATCAGCGAAGCAACGTTCTCCATCAACGTTTTCAGGTCAAGCGAGGCGCTGACGCTCTTGCTGACTGCCGCGATCAAGGTCAACTGGTTGGCACGGCGGCGCAGATCCGTGTATAAACGCGCGCCTTCCACGGCGCGCGCGATCGTATCTGCCAGCACCTCCAATACCAGAAGGTCGTTTGGATGGAACGCGTTCAACTGGTCGCTTTGCACATCGATCACCCCCAGCACGCTCCCCTTGATCTTCAACGGAATGACCACCTCTGAACGCGTTTCAGGAAGCGCATCTATAAAGCGATATCGCGTATCCTCCTGCACATTCGGCACGAGGACACGTTCTCCCTCCGCCGCAACCTGCCCAATCAACCCCTGGCCTATTTCCACTTCCAATGCCACTTTCTTTTTGCGCCGTCCTTTTCGCTGCGCCTGTGCACTGGCGCGAAATCGCAGGGAGGAGGAAGCCTCCTGCACGGTGAAAATGGCGACATAGTAATAGCGAAATGTCTTCTGGATCAATTCGGTCACGCGGCGGGAGAGTTCATCCACACTCAGGGCATTGGCGATCTGCGCACTGACTTCGCGCACGAGGTTCAACTGGTTGAGCCTGAACCGCTCAACCGCCACGCGGTGCGATGCGACCAGCCCCACAGATACAATTCCGGCAATCCCCTGCAACAGGTTGAGTTCGTCCTTTTTGAAGGCGGGGCCTTTGGGGCGGTCCACCTGTATCGCTCCCAACGTGACCCCCTGTTCTTCGAGCGGAACCACTGCCCAAGTCCCGCGTGAACCGTTGGTCTTCGTCCCGCTTTTCTTCTTTAGACACAGTTCCCCCGTTTGCATGGCGCGTTTCATCCCAGTCGACGGAGACTGTTGATCGAAGGTTAATTCAGTTTTGGAATCGGGTAATCGAAAGAGGGCTTCTTGAAGGTAGACAGCTGCATCTCCTTTGACGAGGCTGGAGACCATGGCATGGATCTGGTCGCGTTGTGACGCAAGAGATGTGGCGCTGACGATCTGCTCTCCCAACGCGGCAAGGTCACCCCAATCCAGCGGCTGTGGAGAGCGGGATGCGGCAGACATGCCGATCACCCCCTCCGTTTTTTCATTGTCAGGGTGTTGCGGTATTTCTTTGGCTCTGCTTCGTAATGGACTTCGTCCATCAACTTGCGCATAAGGAAAATGCCCAGTCCCCCGATCTTTCTCTCGGATAAATCTGCCTTCAGGTCTGGCGCGGGGATCTCGTTCGGGTCGAATGATTCACCATGATCTACCAGGATGATCGTGATGATGTCACCTGTTACTCCGCAGGAAATCTCAAGAAGACCGTCACTGACACCTTCGTAGGCATGTTCGATGATGTTCGAGGCGGCTTCATCCGATGCCAACTGGATGTTATAGATTTCCTTGTCGTTGAACCCGCCGTCACGCGCAACCTCCCCGACAAAATCACGGATTTCATCGAGAAATTCAAACTTCGCGACAAATTGAACAGTTTGCATCGAATACCTCAAATGCCGCTCCAGCAACAAACAACTGACAGCGGCATCCTTCCCAGTATTTTATATTCTGGATCGTTCCAAGTTCAATCTGAAACGGATTAGAAATGCCCCACTGCCGTGAGGGTATCGTCGAAGGTTTTGAACAGTTCGGTAAAGCCAGCCAGTTCGAGCGCTTCGCGAATGCGCACTGGAACGAGAGTCAGGACCACTTCACCGCGGTTGTATTTCTTGCAGGTGCGCTGAGCGGCAAGCAATGCACGGAAACCAGCGCTGGACATGTATTCCAATTTTTCCATGTTGACTACCAGTTTGTATTTTCCGCCTTCATTCGCGGCTTCAAGAGCCTGCGCCAGTTGCGGCGCGGTTGCGCTATCCACGCGACCTTTGACAGTGATCATATCGCAATGCTTGAATTCCTGAACCGAAATTTCCATGGGGCATCCTCCGAGTATGGTTTGGCATCAACTGCCAACTCGGAAGATTATAACATGAGAAGTTCCCTTCAAATGACGCGGAACAGTAATCCATTCGGCACACAACACGCATCATCCGATGCTATACTTGGATATTATACTGACCACGGGTGAGAATTGCGGATTGGAGTGCAAGAGGGTGAAGCATCTGGTAAGATAACGAAATGACCATTCAACTCAACCTGACGTCTGAAATTTTGAAAGAAGTCCACTACCACAGATACAACCATCCTGCAC
>DATDAG010000475.1:0-7704 GCA_036525495.1 Anaerolineales bacterium | reverse complement strand
GAGTACGAAGCACTCATTGGCAAGATCACTGACGTGGCAACCCGCTGGTTCGAACGCGACGGCAAACTGGTGATGACCAAGGTCGTTGGTGGGATTTTGGCGACGAAATAATGAATGTCATTGCGAGTGATTGTTGCGAAGAAATCTCCTCGTTATTGGGGGATTGTTTCGGGCTAGCGCCATCGCAATGACCTAATTTCAGCATGAATTTCTCCGGTAAAAAAGTCCTTTTCCTCGGCGCGCATCCTGATGATATAGAATTGGGATGCGGCGCTTTGCTTCATCAAATTGTCAAACAGACGGATGTGTTATGCGTCACACTTTCCGACAATCAAAATAACCCCGATCTAAAAAACGTAATAGACGAGCACTATGAGGCGATGGACGTGTTGGGTGTTCCGAAGTACAAGATCATTTTTGGTCCGTTCGCAACCCGTGTCTTCCCAGATTCGCGCCAAGAAATTCTCGAATACTTCCTCAATCTCCGCAAGGACTTTAAGCCCGACCTGATCTTTGTCCACTCGAAGCAGGATGTTCATCAGGACCATAACACAATGACCGATGAAGCCCTGCGTGCTTTTCGCGGCATTACTGTGCTGGGGTTTGACGTCGTCCGTTCATCCTACGGTTTCTTTCCGCACTTCCTGGTCGAAGTCACAGAAGAAGATGTGAACAAGAAGATCGAAGCATTGTCAAAATATGAAACCTATCGCGACCGTTACTACTTCAACAGCGAATTGACGCGTTCGATCATGGTGCGACATGGCGCGTTGGCAGAGCGTCCGTTCGCGGAGGGGTTCGATATTCTGAGGATCGTGGGAAAATTCGAAGAGTAGAGAATTAGAGACAGGAGACTTGTATGGATTTCCAAGCTCTTTATCATCAACTGGTCAATAGCGCAGAAATCATCCGAGCGCTGGTCAGAGGTATTGATCAGGAGCAGGCTCAAGTCAGGCCGGACGCGGAGGCGTGGTCAATTCTTGAAGTTGTCTGTCATTTATACGATGAGGAACGGGAGGACTTTCGCGAACACCTGGATTTCATCCTGCATCGGCAAAACGAGGAGTGGCATGTTATTGATCCGCAAGGCTGGGTAACGGAACGCAGGTATAACGAGCAGGATTTCACTGAAATGCAGGAAAAGTTCTTTGCCGAAAGAGACAAGTCGCTGGAGTGGCTCAAAGGGCTGACAAATACCAATTGGAAAACAACCTATACTTCGGTATATGGATCAATGAAAGCGGGAGACATGCTCTCATCGTGGGTCGCACATGACAATTTACATATTCGGCAACTCGTGGAGCTACGGAGGCACTTGATCGAGAGATTGACACAGCCATACGAAATCCAATACGCAGGCGATTGGTAATGAAAAAAGAGGAGAGATGAGTGTTCATCTTTCCTCTTTTTGTTCGAGCACTATTCCTTTGGCAGCCCCACCTGGATCATCCCGTTCGCCACCTTGACCGGGTACGCAGGGATGTCCACCACGGCGGGCATTTGCACTGCCTTGCCAGTTTTCACGTCGAATTCTGCCCCGTGGCGGGGACAGACTATGTTGAATCCTTCCAGGTCACCATCCCCAAGCGGACCGTCATCGTGTGTGCAAATATCCCCGATGGCAAAGAATTGATCGGCAACATTAAATATCACGATCTCCCTGCCACCCACCTCAAGGAACAAGCGTTCGCCACTCGGCAATTCGGAGGCGGGTGCGATTTCGATATATTCGATCTTTGATTCGTCAGTTGATGTGTAATTGAACATGGTTAGCTCTCACCCTGCCCTGCTTACACTGGGGAGGAAAATTCCATCATTCCACCAGATCGTCGCTGGCTTCGCCGAGGCCGTAGACACCCGCCTTCAACACCTTGAGCGAAAGCAGAGCGCATTTCAAACGGACAGGTCCCAGGTCAATGCCAAGTAAATCAAGAATATGATCCTTGTTGAGTTGTTTCACCTCTTCAAGCGGTTTGCCTATGATGGATTCGATCAACAGGTCGGCAGATGCTTGCGAGATGGCACATCCGTGACCGTCAAAACGGGCATCAGCGACACTGCCGTTTGCATCTGCTTGCAGGGTAATTTCAATATGGTCGCCACAAAGCGGGTTGTTGTCTGCAAATAGAATATCGTGCGGGTCGAGATGACCGCGATAGCCGGGGTTCTTGTAGTGTTCAATGATTACTTCGCGATAGAGGTCGTCCATGGTTTTTTTCCAGACCGGTGGTTTCGATACGGGACGGACAATCACCGCCCCTACTCAACCAGCGGGATTATCCAAACAATTCCTTCACTTTATAAATCCCATTCACCAGCATATCCACCTCTTCTTTGGTGTTGTACAGGTAGAACGATGCGCGGCTGGTGGCGGGGATTCCAAATTTCTCGTGCAACGGCTGGGCACAGTGGTGACCCGCGCGGACAGCGATGCCATCCTTGTCGAGTATCTGCGCCACATCATGCGGGTGGACACCATCCAATGTGAATGCCGCCACCCCACCTTTGTGATCTGCATCAGGACCGAATAACTTCACGCCAGGAATTTCAACAAGCCTCTCTAGAGCATATTCAGTAATCTCGTGCTCGTGCGAGGTAATCTCATCCATGCCGACAGAGTTCAAATAATCCACTGCCGCGCCAAAACCGACAGCTTCCGCGATGGCG
Source organism: Anaerolineales bacterium (assembly GCA_036525495.1). Classification (GTDB taxonomy): domain Bacteria; phylum Chloroflexota; class Anaerolineae; order Anaerolineales; family Villigracilaceae; genus Defluviilinea. The sequence goes on along the minus strand of DATDAG010000475.1, from coordinate 5,037 downwards.
GGAGTCCCTGCCTCGAATTTATGAGGCAGGGAATTCGGTCGGAAGGAACGAAGTTTGACCTCCTTGATCATGTCGCCGCCGCCCAGGAACGGGGGCATCTTCTCGAGCAGGTCTGCTTTTCCATATAGGACGCCGATGCCGGTCGGTCCACACATCTTGTGGGCGGAGAAAGCAAGGAAGTCCGCGTCGAGCGCCTGCACGTCCACCTTGAGGTGCGGGACGGATTGCGCCGCGTCGACCAGCGTTACCGCGCCTACTTCGTGCGCCAGGCGGATGATCTCTCCTGCTGGAGTGATCGTGCCAAGGACGTTGGACATGTGTGTAAACGAGACCAGTTTCGGGGTCTGCGTAAGAAGCGTTTTGTAGGCGTCCAGATCGAGTAAACCGGATTCGGTCACAGGGATGAAATCCAATTCGATGCCGCGTTCTGCCTGGAGCATATGCCAGGGGACCAGGTTCGAGTGGTGCTCCATCTCGGTCAGGATGACAAGATCGCCTGCCTTGAGATTTGCGCGCGCCCATGAGTAGGCAACAAGGTTGATCGCTTCGGTGGTATTACGCGTGTATATGATCTGCTTTGATGAAGGAGAGTTTACGAATTTTGCAATCTTCACGCGCGCGTCTTCATACAACGCAGTGGCTTCCTCAGCAAGGGTATGCACGCCGCGATGGATGTTGGCATTCGAGCGGCGATAGTAATCGTTCATCGCATCGATGACGACTGTGGGTTTTTGCGATGTGGCAGTGGAATCAAGATATACAAGACGGGCGTTGCCGTCCGTCATGCGTTCGAGTATCGGGAAATCTTTTCGTATTCTTTGAATATCAAGAGTCATGTGTCAACGGATTAATAATCAGTAATGGCTCGTTCCGTTTTCCTGAGCGCGGCGGCCTTCTTTGTGCCAGCCGCAGGGCGGATGTGCTCCGAAGTCAGTGAATACCAAAGGATACGATCGGGCACCATCCAGCCATCTGTCAGATACACATTGGAACGAAATTGAACCGCCACCAGCTTACTATCCACCTGGACAACAATTCCAGCAATCCATCCGCGTGTACGGTCGCCGCCTTTATCATGGTCACAAAAGACTTCCACTTTGTCGCCAACACTGAAATCATGCATGATCCCGGGAGCCTTCATGTAGTTATATTGGTGGATTGCACGAGCCCCGCGAGCAGATTTACGTTCCTCCCCACTCTGGATGCGGGGAGCCGAAATCTTATTGACGATACGTACCGGTTCAGATTTCTGGACCTTGGTCCGGGCTCCTGCTTTCGAAGCGGCTTTAGCCTTCGGTTTTGTCTTCTTCATTGATTTCGCCTTCCCGCGCGCAGGCTTTTTGGATTTCGCCTCAACCTTTTTTGAACTTGCTTTTTTCTTGACAGCCATGAATATCCTAACTCTTTCGGTTTATGACATTTTATCAGCAATATATTGCTGAAAACGCTCTCTTACGCCTTCGAACGGAATGCGTTGGAAGATCGGATCGAAGAAACCTTCCACGACGATCTTCTCCGCTTCGGCTTGCGGGATACCACGTGACTTGAGGTAGAACAACGGCTCCTGTTCGAGCTTGCCGACGGTCGCGCCGTGCGTACAGCGGACATCATCCGCGAGGATTTCGAGACCGGGGATGGAATCGGCGCGGGCTTGATCACTTAGGACGAGATTGCGGTTGGCTTGATAGCCGTCGGTCTTTTGCGCTCCGGGAGCGACGTAGATCATACCCTGCCAGACGGAGCGGCTCTTGCCTTTGAGCGCGCCCTTGAAGAGCAGGTCGCTGGTGCAGTGCGGAGCGAGGTGATTCTGTTGCGTGTCGTGGTCGAGGTGTTGGTCGCCGTCGGTGAAGTAGAAGCCCGACATGCGTCCCTGTGCGCCTTCGCCAGCGAGATCGAGTTCGGTAAAGTTCTTGGTGATGCGTGAGCCGATGGCTCCGAAGATCCAATCGAGATTGCCAGAGCGTTCGACGCGGGCGCGTTCGTGACTGAAGTTCCAGACGTGGCGTCCCCATGATTGCAGTTCAACGAATTTCAGCGAGGCATTCTGCATCACTTGCAATTCAACGATCCCTGCGTGCATGGAGTTGGCGCCTTTGAGGTCAGGCGATGCCGCCTCATGGACATACGTCACCGACGCGCCTTCTTCCACAAGGACGAGGATGTGAGAGATGTGAGCAATGTCTGTGCCTGGACCCCAGAGGACGGAGTGAAGCGGTTCGTCAACGGTCACGCCTTTGGGAACGTACAAAACAACGCCGTTCTGCGCGAATGCGCCAGCCAATGCGGAGAACTTCCCTTCTTCCACGTTGACCGCCTTGCCAAGCATCTTCGAGAGTAGTTCAGGATGTTTCTCTTCGGCGGTCTTCAAGTCCGTGAAAATGACGCCCTTCTTCGCGAGTTTCTCATCAAACTGAATTGTCGAGCCGCCAGGGATGAGAACGATCTGTCCGCCGTGGGCGTCACCCGTGAGGGGTTTGAGCAAGTCTTCGCGGACAGCGGGAAGGTCGTTGAATGCGCCTTCGTCCGCGAACTTGAATTTATCAGCGGGCAGATTGTGAATGTCCGTGCGTCGCCAGGCTTCCTCCGTGGTTACGGGGAGCGAATGCCTTTTGAATGCAGACCAGGCTAAGGCGCGGTAGGAAGCGAGTGCATCCTTTCCCGCGCGAATGTCTGACTCTGTAAAGTTAAAATCCTTTGCGGTTGAGCCTGTCCGTCGAGTTCTTGATACGGTGACTTTTGGTTTCTCTTGCATTAGCCGATGCTTCCTTCCATTTGCAATGCAATCAAACGATTCATTTCCACCGCATATTCCATCGGCAGTTCTTTAACAAGTGGCTCAATAAAGCCAGAGACGACTATGGTGGTGGCTTCCTCTTCGCTAAGGCCGCGGCTCATAAGATAAAAGAGCTGTTCCTCACCCACCTTGCTAACCGACGCTTCGTGACCTATGGTGACATCATCTTCGTCAATTTCGATGTAGGGGTACGTATCGGAGCGGGATTTCGAGTCAAGCAGAAGTGCATCGCAAACCACATTGGATTTGACGCCCTTCGCACCTTTATAGACCTTGACCATGCCGCGATAGGATGCTCGTCCTCCGCCCCTGCTGATGGACTTGGACGTGATCTTGCTGGTGGTGTTCGGTGCAAAGTGAATCATCTTCGAACCTGCATCCTGAATTTGACCTGTGCCTGCGAACGCCATCGATAGCATTTCTCCCCTCGCACCTGGTTCCATCAAATAACACGAGGGATATTTCATCGTGACTTTTGAACCAATATTGGCGTCCACCCATTCGTGCGAACCGTTCTCAAAAACTTTGGCACGTTGGGTCACGAGATTGTACACATTCGTTGACCAGTTTTGAATGGTCGAGTAACGTGAACGCGCGCCCTTCTTGACGACGATCTCGATCACACCAGAGTGAAACGAATCTGTTGTATATTGAGGAGCAGTACAGCCTTCGACGTAATGAACCGAAGCGCCTTCTTCCACAATAATCAGTGTGCGCTCAAACTGACCAAGATTTGCCGTGTTCAAACGGAAGTATGCCTGTAAGGGCATGTCCACTTTCACATTCTTCGGCACATATACGAACGATCCGCCCGACCACACCGCGCTGTTCAACGCAGCAAATTTATTATCTTCGATCGGGATGACCGTTCCAAAATATTCACGGAATAATTCAGGGTATTGTTTCAAACCATCTTCGATGGACAGAAAAACCACACCTTGTTTTTCAAGATGTTCCTGGATCGAGTGATAGACCATCTCGGATTCATATTGCGCACCCAAGCCCGCTAAAAATTTTCTTTCTGCTTCAGGCACGCCGAGTTTGTCAAAAGTGCGCTTGATATCATCAGGGACATCATCCCATGATTTTTCGCTTTTTTCAGTAGGTTTTACGTAAAAGTAGATCTCGTCAAAGTTGAGTTCTTTGAGATCAGGTCCCCAATTCGGCATGGGGCGTTTCATAAAATGGTCAAGCGCCTTCAAGCGGAAGTCCAGCATCCACTGCGGCTCGCCTTTCATGCGCGAGATATTCTCCACAACTTCTCGACTCAAACCTTTCTCAGATTTGAATGTGTAGTTGTCGTCGCGGTCGTGAAAACCGTACTTGTATTCGCCGATATCTTCTAAAATTTTTGTATCTTCAGACATGTTCAATCCTTTTTAACCACAAGGGTCACGAATTACACCAAGGTCCACGCGACGAAAGGCATTTTAATTCTTCGCGTTCATTGTGTAAAACACTTACGCAGTTGCTTCTTCTGCGTATTTTTCGCGCACCCACTCATAACCCTTCTCTTCAAGGTGCAAGGCGAGGTCGGCATCGCCAGATTCAACGATGCGTCCATCCAGCATCACGTGGACGTAATCGGGCTTGATGTAGTTGAGCAGACGCTGGTAATGTGTGATGATCAGCACGCCCATGTCCTTGCCCATCAATGAATTCACTCCCTCCGATACGATGCGGAGCGCGTCAATGTCCAGACCTGAATCGGTTTCATCCAGAATGGCGATCTCAGGCTGAAGCGTTGCCATCTGAAGGATCTCGGCGCGTTTCTTCTCGCCGCCAGAAAAACCGTCATTGAGGTAACGCCCGGCAAATGCCTGGTCCACCTTGAGCATCGCCATCTTTTCCTTGAGCATCTTTCGGAACTCTGGGATGGGAATACCCTTGTCCTCGGGGTTCTCCGCGCGGCGACGAGCGTTTAAAGCCGTGCGCAGGAAGTTGGCAACCGTCACACCAGGGATGGCAACGGGATATTGGAACGCAAGGAACACGCCCAGGCGTGAGCGCTCATCGGGTTCCAGTTCAAGGATGTTCTGTCCTTTGAACATCACTTCCCCTTCGATAACTTCATAAGACGGGTGCCCCATCAACGTATAAGCTAACGTGGACTTACCCGTTCCGTTCGGTCCCATGATAGCGTGGATCTTGCCTTGTTCGATTGTGAGATCGAGACCTTTGAGAATTTCCTTCCCTTCGATGCTGACGTGCAGGTTCTTGATTTCAAGTTGAGACATTCGTAG
>DATDAG010000474.1:0-2662 GCA_036525495.1 Anaerolineales bacterium | reverse complement strand
AGACCAGATGATGGTAAAGGTTCGCATGCTTCTAAAAAGGTGTGCCATTAAGAAAAACCCTCCTCGAAACCATCATAGAGTTTGAATGGTATTAAATTAGAATTTTATCCTAATTTTTTCAACCTGATATAAGAGTGAGTTTAGAAAGTTTTCACGATAGACGATCTTCAACGGCAATGATCTGTGATGGGATGGAACATTAGTGGACGCCCTAATTTTATCCTTGGGGAAGTTTATTCCCCGATCAGTTGAAGGACCAGGCTTCGTTTGCGAGGTCGGGTGTCGAAATCAATGTAGATGATCTGCTGCCAGGTGCCGAGGGTGAGTCTCTTCTCAATAAAAGGGATGGTGAGTGATGGCCCCAGTAAAGCAGCCCGAATATGGCTGTGCCCGTTGCCATCTCCCCAACGGGCATTGTGGGCGTAGTCTCGATTGGCAGAGATGATTTCATCGAAGAGACGGTGCAGATCCTGGATGCATCCGGATTCGTATTCCAGGGTTGTCAGCCCGCTTGTAGCTGAAGGACAGAATATGGTAACCGTACCGTCAGACAGGTTTGATTGCTGGACAGCCTGCTGGACGGATGAGGTCAGGTCGTGGATGTCGGCGTTGCCATTGGTTTGAAGTTCCAGTGAAAGACTGAGGACACTCATAAGTTTTCTCCTTTCGAAGCCCATACCTGGGCGACCAATTCGGGAAGGATTTCTCCTGCCGGACCGTTGAGAAGGTGATCTGCGTACTGTGACAGGGGAGTGTGATCCGGGTTGATTTCCACCAACAAAGCGCCTGCTTCTAAGGCCAGGTAGGGAAGCGAGGCAGCCGGGTTGACTAAGCCAGATGTGCCGATGCTCAGGAAGATTTCGGAATGTTGTGCAGCGGAAGCAGCCCGTTCGATAGCGGTTGACGGAAGGTTTTCTCCGAACCAGACGACATCCGGACGAAGCAGACCTCCACAAAATGGGCAGCGCGGGGGAATTTGCCCATCTTCCTGCCAAGCTTCGACCGCGTGGTTGTTTTCAAAGCACTTGGTCCGGAGGATATTGCCGTGAAGTTCGATGAGGTTGGTGGAGCCGGCGCGCCGGTGCAGTCCATCCACATTCTGGGTGATCAGGTGAAAGGCGGGGGCTTTTTGTTCCAGCAGGACTAAAGCCAAGTGTGCTGGATTTGGTACAGCCTGGGTGATAAGAGATCGTCGCCACTGGTACCATTCCCAAACCAGTTTAGGATTGCGCTGAAATGCCTGAGGTGTTGCCAGTTCGGCAGCTTCGTAATTTTCCCATAACCCGGTCTGGGCTTCGCGGAAAGTTGGAATCCCGCTTTCTTTGGAGATTCCTGCTCCGGTCAGGACTGCAATCCTTGTGGCAGATTTTAGCTGTTGGATCAGCTTTGGATCAAATTGCATATGAATATTGTACTCGCAGATGGTGCTGAGGGATACAGCGGGACCTGAACATTTGATCCCTTATGCCCTATTTGTGGGAGTGCTGAATTAGGTGGGTTGCATATTTGGGATATTTGTGTTTGTAAAGCTGGCGGCTGTTATGGCAAAACACAAACAAACGCATCGTGCGAACCAGGGCTTGCGGACAACGGGAGAAGCACCGTGAGCGGCGCACCAGGCGAGCCAGATAGTGACGCAGTTGAGCATTGACCCCTTCAACAGAAAATGTGTCTTCTTTGCCATCCGAAACGGTCAGTTTGCCAGGATAATAAACCAGCGTCCCATACAAGGGGAACTCATCACTGAAATACTGCTTGGCTTTCGGGCTGCTATCGATCAGCGCTTGAAAATCTGACTGCGTTCTTTGCCACAGCACACGCCAACCGACGATGCAACCTGTCTCTCGATCTACCGCTGTGACGATGTAGATGCGCTTTTTTTGGTCTCAATGAAAGTGAAGAGCTCATCGAGTTCGATTGTCCTCAATTCTTCTGGCAAAGGCGCATCCGGTAGTTGCGCGGCAAAAGCCTTGACCCAATTGATAACCGTGGTGTTGTGCACCTGGAGGTGGCGGGCAATGCGACGATAGTTCATGCCGTCCACGTAGAGGCGAATGGCTTGCTGGCGCAGCTCATCAGGATACCCGCGCTCTTTGGGGTCGGGTGTGTACTTGGTGTTGCAGTGCTTACAGCTATAGCGTTGACTACCAGCTATGGTTTTCCCACATTTGCGTTGTTGACTTGTTTCTTTACACTTCGGACATTGGTTCATACCCTTATTATCCCATACCCATTGGATTCAGCACAGCCCTATTTATTTGATGCTTGACGGAACAGGAGGGTATTGATATAATTCCTATTTGCGGCGCGGGGTGGAGCAGTGGCAGCTCGTCGGGCTCATAACCCGAAGGTCGTAGGTTCGAATCCTACCCCCGCTACTTTTTTGAAACCGTAGTCCATCAGGCCTACGGTTTTTGTATAGCCCGACGCTGGAAGGTAAGGAAAGCCACCATCTAAAGGAGGTTTTAGATGAAACGACCAGCGTCGGGCTTTTTGACTCTTGAAAAGGGGATTGAAGGATTCCTCCATTTCAAAATTGCAGAGGGATTGAGCCCCAATACCATCGTATCCTATCGTCATAATTTGACAGTGTTTTCTGATTGGGTAGGTAAGATCACTCCTTGTGAGATTGACTCTCATGTGCTCTCGAAATACTTTTCCT
>DATDAG010000473.1:0-5358 GCA_036525495.1 Anaerolineales bacterium | reverse complement strand
CATGCACGACCTTTCCACCTGAAAGGTATGCGGAGGCAATGTAGAAGCGATGACGGGAGTCCTCGTCCACGAATCCAACCACAAGGTCCAGATCGTGAGACGCTGTGAGGAGAGGCGTGAAAATCGAATCGTCTTCCGTTGGTTTGTGCGCCACGGAGGCGACCAGGTCCTGTAATACGTAGCCTGTCAGGGAAAGTTCTGGGAAAACGAGCAAATCCGCTTTTTGCGATCTGGCTTGTTCTATGAAATGCAGATGCTTTTCGAGGTTGGATTCGACATCCCCCAGTTTGGTGGCGATCTGTGCGAGGGCAAGGTTGAGTTTCATTGACGGAATCTTACCACTAAAAATATGACCGCAAAGGTCTGAAACTTTGCGGTCATATTATTGATATTCAACTGCGGCATATCAGTTGTGTTCAGCCTTGCCAAACAATTGACGTCTATCAAACCACGGCTTAAGAATAAGGTAGCTGCCTAAAACGATGAGAAAAACCGCTCCATCAATGTCCTGTGCCAGAACCAGATCTAATGCGCCACCGATCACCGAAATTATCCCCAGGAATGTGGTGAAGCCGCTCATGCGAAGCCCGTTGAAGTAGCGTGCCGCGTTCAGCCCAAGGAGGATTAATCCCACGCCGATCGACCACCAACCGCCTTTGATGATCTCCTCGGGGACGAACATGAACCCGCCCAGCATGATCAGGAACGCGCCCCAAGCCATCGTTTCCATACGTTTGTTCAAGGCGGATTTTTCAGGGTCAACGACAACATCTTTCTTGTCTTCCCTCACTTCGACATCCTCAGGTTGATTTGCGGTCGCGAGCAGGATGATCCCCACAATGCCTAGCACTACAGGTGGTATCCAAGGCATGTTGACATCGCCGATTTGAAACATCAAGTTTTCAGGCGGCAATCGCAGGTTTGCAACGACCAATCCTCCAGCGATCACCAGACAGATGATTCCCCAGATAAGTTTCGACTTGTTCATTTTACTTCTCCTTATTTTGATTAAGGTGACTGTCACTTGCCCTTCTAAGTTTCACTTCAGGTGTTCTCCGCAAAAGTGACAGTTACCTGAACATTCACTCGTATTTGAAGCGCCACGCGCCGACGACGAAAAACAGCACCGCCATGCCGAGCAGGATGCCCGACTGCATCAGCACACCGTCCATGCCCATGCCGCGTGCAATGACATTCTGAACGCCTACCAGCGCCCAGTAATGTGGCGTTACGTAACCAATGCCCGCCAACTTAAGCGCTGGGATCATCGCTCCACTGACTACAGCCATCGCCAGCACAATGAATGTGGCAATCGCGCCCGATTGAGTTGGTGTTCGTGCCAGCCCGGCGATCAGGATGCCCAACCCTGCCACACACAAAGCAGTAGCAACGATAATGGTCATCAATGCCAGCCACGAGTTGCCGAGAGGCAGGTTGAAGAACTGATTGCAGACCAACAGAACGAAGATCATTTGCACCACCGCAAGCAGGAAGGATGGCAGAGCTTTACCGAACAGCAATGATGCCTTGCTTATGGGTGTGCTCATCAGGCGTCGCAGTGTGCCTATGGAGCGTTCATCTATAACCGCATCTGCAAGGTGCGAAACCATGAAGAAAGCAAACGCCATGGCAACTCCGGGAGCAAGCTGGCTGAAGATGCTGATCTTTCCCTGCGATGCTTCTTCTGAGTAAGGTTTCGCCTCGATCTTGATCAACGGATCGTCAATCGCTTCATTGACAGACTTCGCCACGACGGCTTTGATGCCAGCATTGACAAACGTCTTGAACAAGTCAGAGTTCACCCCTTCGATTGAAGACTTTCCTTTAAATAATCCCGACATGGCTCGTTCGATCTCAGCATATACAATCGGCTTGATCAACGCTTCCTGCACCAAACCAGTCACGATGCCAGCCTGATCTGCTTTTCCCGGATCGATAATGACCAGGATGGGCGCGCCATCGTCGGTTGTGACTGACTCGCTGAATTTTTCAGGGATGATGATGGCAGCCATCCGTATCCCTTTGGTCACCAACGCATCTGCTTCGTCCTGCGTGGACAGCATTTCCAGTTCCAGGTTGTCAGACTTCTGCAGCAGGGTGACAATCTCTTCACCGAGTTCACCTCGATCTTCATTTACACCATAGACCGTCACTACAGGAGTTCCCTCACTGAAGGTCACTCCGAAAATTCCAATGAACGCAAATGGCACAAGGAAAACGACCAGCCAATTCGCAGGTGCCTGCAGCCACAAGCGAAATTCCTTGTATGCAATGGATAACATATTTCTAAACATGTCTACCTCCTAGTCCAGCAAGTCAAAGCGCCAGATGGCGATGCCTGCAAAGAACAGTGTGAACAGGCACAAAATACCCGCCTCAGGCAATATTGACACCAGGGTCCCGCCGCGCGCCACCAGATCTAGATAACCGACCATCCCGTAACGCTGCGGCACGATGTAGCTGAACGGCATCATGAAGGCTGGCATGAAATCGAGGAACAGCAACGCTCCACCCAACAAGCCGCCCAACAGCATCGGAACCAATCCAATGGATGAAGGCAGCCTGGTTGACGATATAAACAAGCCAACCGAAGCGGAGGCCATCGATAGCGCCAGCGTTAGCACAAGGAAACCCGCGATGTCAATGGAAACCGGGTGACCTTTGTAATTCGAAGCAAGGATGCCAAGCCCGAATATGATCGCCATTTGGACCAGGCACACCAAAACACCGAAGGCTAATTTATCAATGATCATGTCGGCTTTACCCGCCGGGGTGCTAAGCAGGCGCCTGTACAAACCAGATTCCTGTTCTTCCCGCACCCACATGGTCAGGAACATGGGTAACATGAATATGAACAAGACACTGGTCTGCGGAATTCCCTGTTCAACTGGACCCAGTTTCTTCTTTTCCGTATAGCTGACTGGGAGCACTTCATCCACGTGAATGGCTGTTTCCTTTCCTGTGTCAATGGATGTGTCCTGATTCATGATCTTGTCGATCTCAGCCTGCACCTTGGGGTCACTGACAGAACTCAGGTCGGTGAAGTCGCTCTTGGCGCCATCGATTTGCTTGGTCAATGCCACCTTGATCGCCAGACCTTGACTGATCTTTTGAATCTGGGTTGCCAGCAGTGCATCCCCGCCTGGGTCAAAGAACAAGGTCACGGTGGTGTGTTTACCGTCCTTGAATGCAGAGGTCAAACCTTCAGGAATGACCAGCACACCAGACAAACTGCCATCCAGCAGGCGCGCACGTCCGACCACCTCATCGCAGGCAGGGCTGGGTTGCGCACAACGCGGATCGTTCTGTAACTCATATTCCACCAATACATCACCCGAGAAGTTCTGTTCAACTTTCAGGTTCGTATCCAACTCCTTTATGTAATCCAGGGCAACTTCCCCGCCATCATAATCCGCGATCACCAATGGCGTGCCTTCAGATTTTTCGTCACCATCCAAATCAAGCGCCTCGAAATCAGTATTCAAAATGGTCGGAACCATAAACACCAGCGGCATCAGCACCAGGCTGACGATCACACCAGCTTCTTTGAACAGGCGTCGCACATCGTTCTTCAAAAGGGATAGGATTCTCATCTCTGCCTCCTACTGCCTCAGCGACTTGCCGGTCAGGTGCAGGAAGACCGTCTCGAGGTTCGGCTCCAGGGTTTCCAGCGAAAGCATCTGCACATCCTTCTGGTTGAAGAGTTGGATCAACTGCACAAGCGCGGCGTTGGCATGTGTGCGTGCTTCCACTTTGAGGATCACTTTGTTGGACATCTCATCCTCTGGATCCGCCTGCGGAGCAAAAGATGCACTTCGGACTTCACTTAAGCCTGCCACTGCCTTCCGAAGTTCTTCATCCTCCCGTTCCAACCCGATCTGGATCAACCCGCCCCCCAACATGCCGATCAGGTTCTTGGGCGTATCCATGGCAATGATCTTGCCGCGATCAATGATTCCGACGCGGTTGCACAAACGCTCGGCTTCCTCCATGTAGTGAGTGGTATAGAGGATTGCCATACCCTGCTCCCTGTTGAGCCGCTCCACGCTCTCGAAAATGTGATTGCGGCTCTGCGGGTCTACGCCCACGGTCGGCTCATCGAGGAAGAGCAGCTTTGGGCTGTGGACCAGGCCCGCGGCAAGGTTGATACGTCTCTTCATCCCGCCCGAATAGGTCTTGATGGCGTCCTTGGCGCGTTCGCCCATAGCCACATAGTCAATGACCGTTCCCACGCGCTCCTTGAGATCGCGCCCCTTCAATCCGTACATCTCGCCGAAGAAGCCCAGGTTGTCGCGCGCGCTCAAGGTCGGGTAGAGCGCAATATCCTGTGGCACTACCCCGATCAATTTCTTGACCTCCGCCGCGTTCCTGACCACATCATGCCCGAAAATACGCATATCACCTTCGTTCGGCGGATACAGACAGGTAAGCATTGAAATAGTGGTACTTTTGCCCGCCCCGTTGGGTCCGAGCAGACCGAACACATCCCCCTCCTCCATCGTAAAACTGACATCATTCACAGCCACGAAATCGCCAAACTTTTTGACGAGCCCGTTGGCTTCAAGGATTGTATTAGGCATGGTTCTCTCCTTTTTTGTTTGACTTACAATCAAAAACCATCGGTGTTTTCATCAGGAATGTCTTCAGGCTCATCGCGGTTTGCGAAGGAGACATCCAAGGGGGCATTCCCAGTTTCTTGCTGCACAGAATTCACAGAGATCAGCTTCACACCCAGATCTCGCAACTTTGCGATCAATCCGTAGAGCGCCGCCTGGTCTTCGACCTCGCCCGTCAGGATGGTTTCATCTTGTTCCGTGTAACTGAAGGCAAAACCCTCCAGCCATTCAGTCCAACTATTATCAAGGCGTCCTTCAATCCGAATTTCCACTTGGTGCATGAGGTTCTCCAGAAAGCTCAGTCAGTACTCTGTGTCAAAATCCCATGTGACCAGTCCTAATTCTTGAGGAAAGGTCATTGGGCAAGGAGGTTATGTTTCATTATTCGTCCACCCCCTACAACCCAGATCGTGATGATAATCAATTCCGCGATTGCCAGCCAAAGATACGACCAGCGATCTTTTTGCGGGTGAGTGAGTTGATTTGCGTTCATTTCAGCCTCCAAACTTAAATAACTGAAAATTTCCACTTTCAGTCTATACGGTGAGAGGTTAAAATGCATCTGCCAATCGGTAGATTTTGGTTTATTGGAGGTTTATTTCAGGGGTTATACCATCGCTCACAAGTTAAGCACATTAACAACCTGTCAAGATAGGATTTTGGGGTGATTCGGGTGAACTTCGTTACATGAGCGAAGAAAAGCAACCCCGAAAAAGGCCAGTAACGTTCGGCACACGCGTGC
>DATDAG010000472.1:0-10716 GCA_036525495.1 Anaerolineales bacterium | reverse complement strand
TATTGGTACTTTATTTTTTAGCCATGCTCAAGATCCAATCCTTCTCTGTCTCCTATGGCTCAAAAATCAAGTACCAATACAAAGCGGTTTCTATTGTGTCCGGGTTGATCGCTTTGTACACGAAACGGTCAAAGCCGCCCAATACAAATCCTGCGCTTTGATAGAGCATGCAGGCTGGGACGTTGTTATCCTGGGTTTCAAGCATAACGCCGGGATACCCATCTTCGCGTGCCCATTGAATTCCGCGTTCAAGAAGTCTGCGCCCGATGCCCAAACCGCGGTATTCAGGCTTTAAAACGAGGTCTTCGACATAACCGAACTGATTCCACCATTTGAGCAATCTAATTCTTCCAGCAAGTTTCCCATCCACCTCTGCGAAAAAGATCGCGGGACTTGTTCCATCAATTCCGAGATTCGCATCTTCGGCCGGGTAATCCCTTTCGTATGGCTGAACAGGGATGATGGAATACACCAGTTCCCCGTTTTTTATGCCGGGTATCAACCTTGAATTCACCATGGATTTGCGCGGGAATGATTCCGTCTGTAGAGACTCGCCTGTTTCGATTTTTCGGATTTTTATTTCCATATATTCACCAAAATCCTTGATTTTTCGAACGTCTCAATACCCATAAAAAGAACGGAGCGCCGACGAGGGCGGTGATGATGCCAACAGGGATCTCCTGCGGAGTGATGAGAACACGTGCAACAATATCGGATGCGAGTAATGCCGTCCCACCGCCGAGAATGCTGAGGGGAAGCAAACGCTTGTAATCGGGACCAAACCAAAGTCGGATAAGATGCGGGACGATGAGTCCGATAAAGCCAATAATGCCGGAAAAGGCTACAGCAGAGGCTGTCGTCAAAGAGGAGGCGATCAGAAGAATCCGTTTTGTGCGTATGACGTTGAGTCCCAGTTGTTGTGCCTGGTCGTCGCCGAATTGCAGAAGGTTTAACGCGTGACCGCTAAACAGCAAAACGCCGAGTCCGATGACGATGTAGGGGAGCATGGCAAGAATGGCAGTCCAGTTGTTTTGCGTGGCGCCGCCGAGCAGCCACCCGAGCGCGCGGCGGACTTCGCTGGTGGAGCGGATCATGAGAAACGATGTGAGCGATGTGGCGAAGGAAGAGAAGGCTACGCCCGCGAGGATGAGGTTGGTGGTGGGGATGGTCTGTCCGACGCGGGCGAGGGAGTAAACAATGAAAACTGTGAGAAGCGCGGCGAGAAATGCCGCCATCGGAATCGCCATGAGACCCCAGAATGAATAGGGCCATTGAATGGACATTGCAATGACTGCACCCAGCCCCGCGCCGGATGCGATACCGATCAGGAACGGATCAGCCAGCGGGTTGCGGAACAAGCCTTGATAGGTCGCGCCGCTTCCGCCGAGTGCCGCGCCTGTTAATGCGATGAGTACTGTGCGGGGAAGTCTTATCTTCCAGAGGATGGATGATGATATTTCTGATCCGTTACCGAGGATGACCTGCCAGAGTTCTTTCGGAGATATGAAAACGGAACCGATCGCGAGGCTGAGGAGTAAGGCGATGAAAAGAAACAGAAAAGAGGAAAGAAAAGATTTATTCGATTTATTCATTGGATTGTAGAGGCATGGCGGTCATACCCTCCCCCCTAACCCCTCTCCCTCAGGGACGTGTGCCCGACAGGGTAGAGGGGAATCTAGGGCGAAATTATTCAAACAACACAGGTCGCAAAATCTTGGCGAGTTGTTCGAGTCCATCCACAAGGCGCGGACCGGGACGGCTGATGAGGTTATCGTCGATTGGGAAGATATTGTTGGTCTTGACGGCTTCGATCGATTCCCATCCTGCGCGTTCCAGGACAGATTCGGGAGTCACGCCCCAAATGGCATCGCCAAGAATGATTACGGATGGGTTTGAAGCCACGATCTGTTCTAGGCTGAGTTGCGGATATGGATCGTTTTCTGCATTACCGCCGATGTTGTATCCGCCAGCGCGGTCAATGAGCAGGTCGCCGAATGTGCCAGGGCCGTATGTCCAGGGTTTGGTGGGGTCGGTCGCGTCGATCTCATAAAATACAGGAATGCGAGATGATAGCGGCATGATCTTTTCGTCCACGGCGGTGACGCGGGCTTTGAGCGAGTCAACCAGTTCAGTCGCATCATGACCGCTCAGAGTTGCTACTGTTTCGAGATTCGTATACATCTCTTCGAGTGTGGTCGGGTTGGCGAGGTAATACACGGTCAGACCGAGACCTTCGAGTTGCTGCACCAGTTCAGGCGGATTGATCTCTGCCGCAAGGACAAGGTCAGGTTCGAGCGAGACGATGGCTTCGACGTTGTATTCACCGAACGATCCGCCGATAACATCAATGGATGCGGCTTCCGCGGGGTAGTCGCTGAATTCATCGCGTCCTACAACCTGTGAGCCTGCGCCGACTGCGAAAAGTATTTCCGTGTTGGAGGGCGCGAGCGAGACGATGCGTTGGGGAGTCCCCTCGAGTGTTATTTCACGTCCGAGTCCGTCAGTGTAGGTCATGGCAGGGGCTTCGGTTGGAACAGACACAGCTTCAGCCCCCTGCGAGGATGGTATGGCAGGAATGTTAGTAGGAACAGAATCAACTACCGGGGCGGCTTGAGGCGTGCACGCGGCAAGAAGTGCGATGAGTAATGTGAGTAGTAAAGCCTTGCGTAACATGTTTTCTCCTAAAGGTATTGTCATTGCGGGCGGTAGCAAAGCAATCCCCTTGTCGTGGCAGAGATTGCTTTCCAAAGGTCGCAATGACGGGTTGAAATGAAAATCCCCAGACGATGCTGGGGAGATAGAGGCTTGCCAGGTCGGCTGTCCTCCACCTCCTTTCCGCGAGAGAGTGGTGAACCGACCAGGGCGGGCGACCTGACTTATTAGTCTGCTGGTCTCCTGTCCGATAGCCTGCTGGTCATTTGCTTTTGACCAGGAAACTAAGAGACTAGAGGACTGGTTGACTAAATTACAGTTGCGCGACAGTGTTGGAGTTACACCAACTTCGCCGCTTACTGGTCGTATTTAATCGTTTGAACCTTTTGTAAAGGTCTTACATATTGTAAGGCGAGGACGCGGGAACGTCAATGCCCGTGCGTTGTGCGCGCGCAAAAAGCAGAATAGTGATGACAATTGACACTACGTTCAACGTGATATTTCCGTCACGCCCGTAAATTGCAATGGCGAGCGTGGGGACGAGATAACAAAGGAGCACAATGATGTTCTGCACAACCCCATGATTTTTATCCAAAAGGATCGCAAACGGGATAAGCAATAAAACAAAGTCATAATTGAAAAGATATGGGCTGACGAGCAATGTGGCAACCAGCGCCAGGTTCAAAAGCAGAATTGGTTCCTTCGAGAATTTTGAACGAACCTGAAATGCCAATGCAACCAGAACAATCAACAATGCCAGCGCGACAAGCGCCGCCGTCAGGAGCGTTCCATCAAAGAGCCATCGTGAAAATAAAACGGGCAGGCTTGTGCAATTCGCACATAACGCGCCAGAGCTTTCGCTCCCATAATTGACGGATGTGATCCCCAACAGCATTTGCGGATACCGGATATGCCACACCGGGTCTGCAAGGAAACCCATGATGGAAACAAAAATTCCCGCCAGAAGGATGGAACGCATCGCGCGTCGTCCAAAAGTGTTTCTGCTTGTGATCAACCACACCAACACAGACAGTAATATCAGCGCGCCGATATGGGGCTTGTACGTGACCAGCACCGAGCCGAGCGTGATGAGCGCGACATTCTCTCTCCTCAAGGCATGGACGAGCATCGATCCGCCCAGCAAAACCGGGAACACATTCTGCCC
This sequence comes from Anaerolineales bacterium, assembly GCA_036525495.1. GTDB lineage: Bacteria > Chloroflexota > Anaerolineae > Anaerolineales > Villigracilaceae > Defluviilinea. Next base: position 6,899 of record DATDAG010000472.1, on the reverse strand, counting down.
AACAGATAACGCTCCGATGACCGGGAGGAAAAACAACCCAAGCGGGAAAGCAATCAACCGCAATCGACCATTCCACCCGTCTGTGAGGAACCAGATGGACAGGAACACCAATGCGAGATTGATCTCAAACCACAACAACGCGGCTTGCTGGATGGGAAGCAATCCCAGGTAGAAAGTACTTAACGCGTACCAGGGCGGGTACGGGAAGGGAGCCAGGAAAAAAATTTCGACAGGAACTCCCATCACCTCTGCCCCAACAGCTCTTACAGCGGGAATATCGTAAATGGGCGCCCGGTGTACGAGGGCAACGCTGGCTGTATAAACGGCGTTGAAATCGGAGTTCGTCGGGAGCGAATGAGGGACACGAAGCGCCACCAGGATCATAATGATGGCGAGAAGCAGGGAGGTAAGAGAAAAGAGAACGGCACGTTTCATGATTGTCTCGTGATTTTACGTGTTAAACCGCGAAAGCGTAACCAATGGAATGGGTACAGGAGATACCAATATAAGAATCCTGGCAATCCGCGTGGGGAGAAGTAGATGGTCTGGAAAATGTAGGTCACCTCTGCGGTGTGACGGGTTTGTCCTTCGAGCCACATTTCTCCGAAGATAGTGTGATGACTCTCCCTCATCCTGTCCCTCGGACACCCCTCTCCCACATGGAGAGGGAAATTATTATGAAGGATAAAACACCCTTCATGTTTAATGGATTTGGTTTTTGCACCGCCATCGTCCCATACGCGTTCGATATGTGCGGGATGCGTTTTTTCGAGCGCGTTTTTGGTGGCAGAATCAAAGTCGATTAGTTTGACTTCGGGGAATACTATTAAGGCTTCGGTATGTTTGACAATGCTATCAGTGGATAACCCGCCGATCAACGCGTATGCAATGGGATAGGGTACAGGCGTCATCAATCCTACGCCAAACGCCATGAACCACAATGGGATTCCGGGTATTAATAACATTTTGCGTTTGAGTCCGCGTGCCTTTGCGTAACGAAGCATCAGTTCGCCGTAAGTGAAGGTTTCAGAACCGCCGATCTCGAAGACGCCTCCATGCCCATCCGGATTGGTCAGCGCGGCGAGAAGGTAGTCAATCACGTTTTGTATCGCAATCGGCTGGGATTTGTTCTTCATCCACATGGGACCGGGCACGATGGGGCATAGCTCGGTCATGAAGCGGATCATTTCGAAGGAAATGCTTCCTGAACCTGCAATGACTCCTGCGCGGAATTCCGTGACGGGGACTTTCCCTTCACGCAAGACCTTTCCCGTTTCGATGCGTGAACGCATGTGCGGTGCAATGTGTTGTTCGGGGTCGGCAAGCCCGCCGAGGTAGATGATGTGTTCGACGCCTGCTTGTTCTGCGGCTCTGGCGAAATTGCGCGCGGAATTAAGTTCAGTGGTTGTGTATCCATGCCCCTGTGACATGTTATGGATGAGGTAATAAGCGGTGTGGACGCCGTTGAGCGCGTTGGCTAGGGTGGAGGGAGAAGCGACGTCAGCCTGGAAAATGTCTATCTGGTTGAACCAGACCCGCCCTTTGAGTCGAAGCGGGTCGCGGGCGAGGGCACGGACACGGTAGCCGGAGCCCAATAAACGGGGAATTAGTCGGCTGGCAATATATCCTGTCGCGCCGGTGACGAGGATGAGTCTATCCACCCTCACCCTGTCCCTTGGACATCCCTCTCCCATCGGGAGAGGGGAACGCGTGTGCCAGAACACGCGCGCGCGAGGCAAGCCTGCGGGTGAGTCCATCAAAGATGAAACGATGCGGAAGCCACATGGCATACCAGTAAAGAAAACCGAAAAGACCATGCGGCGCGAAATATGCAGTGACAGTGAAAAGAGTCTTGCCATCCTGCTTATCCCCTTCAGGAGGCGGCTCGGATTTGAATTCAAGCCAGGCTTTGCCGGGCAGTTTCATTTCGGCGCGCAAACGCAAAAGACGGTTCGCGTCAACCTGTTCGACGCGCCAGAAATCAAGCGACTCGCCCGCACGGACTTCATCGGGATGACGACGACCGCGCCGCAGACCCACGCCGCCGACCGCCTTATCGAGCCAGCCGCGCATACCCCATGCCCAATCCATGTACATCCAACCGCGCTCGCCACCGATGCCCATGTAGGAACGATACACGGCTTCAGGTTTAAGGTCGAGAAGCGCCTGCCGCGTTTCGATATACATGCCGTCTTCGACCCTGAATTTATACGGCTTGATGTCGCCGGCTATCGTGACGAGCGCGTCTGCCCAGCTGGTTTCCACGTTATCTCTTTGGATGCGACCAAGCGCGAGGTGGACAGCGGTTCGGAAGTCGATTGGCTTGATCTGCGGGAATAATTTCTTCGCCGCTTCATCGCGGACGATGAGATTGGCGCGCAGACCCTCGATCAGCGGCAACACGAGACGCCAGTGGATGGGCGTAACCATATGCACCCAGTATGCCGAGAGGCGCGGTGTATAGAACGGTGTGCGGATTAACCGACGCTTGAGATTACGCTCCTGAGCATATTCAAGCGACATCTCTGCATACGTGAGACGGGTTGGTCCGCCGATCTCGATCAACCTGCCGTTGCTTTCAGGGGTTTCGAGCGCAGTAATGAGATAGGAGAGCGCATCTCGTATCGCAAGGGGTTGGGCTTGTGAAAAATACCAGGCCGGGCAGACCAAAACCGGTTCGCGTTCGGTGATGTAACGGATCATCTCGAACAACACTGATCCCGACCCGACGATCATACCCGCGCGGAATTCCGTCACCGGCACGCCGCCCTGACGGAGGATGTAGCCCGTTTCATGTCTTGCCCGCAGATAAGGGGAGAGATCGGACGTTGGGTCAACCAGTTCGCCGAGGTAAATGATGCGCTCCACATCCATCTCTTCGGCGGCGTGTGCGAAGTTGCGCGCCACCTGCATATCGCGATCGGCATTATCCTTTCCACCCTGCTTGCCGTGGATGAGGTAGTAGGCAACCGAAACACCTTTCATGGCATCAGCCAATGTGCCTTCGGTAAGCGCGTCGCCTGTAACGACTTCAACCTTTTTCAACCATGTACGTCCCTGCAGGCGCGCCGGGTCACGGACGAGCACGCGCACGCGGTAGCCCGCTTCGAGCAGGCGCGGCACGAGCCGTCCGCCGACATAGCCAGTTGCTCCAGTGACGAGGATGAGTTTGGGTGAGGGCATAATGATCAGTGTAACCTGGTGGTTGAGTAGCCTTGAGCGTTATTTGCGAAAGTTGTATCGAAACCGCCAATTTCAAGTTTGCATGTTATTGCTGGTTTCGATGCCTTCGTACTCAACCAGCAGGTATTACGAAGATTGTATCCCACCCTGCCAATTCCATGCTATGATAAAAGACATCTATGCAGGCGGCGAATCCTCCCACATTCCTGCGCGAACAACTGACCACACAGCCACCGCTGATGTGGTTTTCGCTTGTCTTCCTCGGAGGGATCGTTTTGGGGAATTTGGTTTCGTTTTCAATCTGGATCTGGGTTGGACTTGTCCTCGTTTTTATCTTTTTAGCCATCATCACCCGCCTCCTTCGTCTTTCATCATTCCACTTTATTTTTCATCCATTTGTTTTCATCCTTCTCTTCGCGCTCTCCCTCGGCGCGGCGCGTTATCAGTTCTCCGTCCCAAAATTTGATGCGTTCCATATCGCTTTTTTCAACGACCGCGATTACGACCTGTTGATCACGGGCACGATCGCCGAACCGCCCGATTACCGGGATAATTACACCAACCTGCGTGTGGAAGTGGGAAAGGTGGACACCGGCGATGGCGACTTGCAGGCAAATGGGTTGATCCTCGTGCGCGCCTCCAACAACCAGACTTTTGAATATGGGGAGCGGATCCGTTTGCGCGGCAAGTTGAAGACTCCGCCTGAGAACGAGGATTTTTCATACCGCGATTATCTTGCGGCAAAAAACATCCATTCGTACATGACCAGCGCGGAGATCACTGTCCTGCCGGGCAACGGCGGCAACCTGATCTTTCGCGCACTTTATGCCTTCAAGGAGAAATCATTCAATAATATTTATCGTCTCTTTCCCGACCCTGAATCGTCCCTGCTCGCGGGCATTTTACTCGGTGTGGATACCGGTCTCACAAAGGGATTGCAGCAAGCCTTCAAGAACACAGGCACGGCACACATCATCGCCATTTCTGGCTTCAACATCAGCATTATCGCGGGGATTTTTGTCACCTATTTCAGCCGTTTTCTTGGGGAACGAAGGGGAGCCATTCTCGCTGTGTCTGCGATAATCTTATATACGATCCTGGTTGGCGGCGACGCGGCGGTCGTGCGTGCCGCGATCATGGGCACCCTTGCTTTATTTGCAAAACAACTCGGTCGCAGGCAGTTTGCATTGAACACTCTTCTGGTGGTCGCGTTGCTGATGTGTTCATGGAATCCGCTTTATCTTTGGGATGTGGGATTCCAGCTTTCATTCTTTGCTACACTGGGACTCATCCTTTACGCCACACCTTTTTCAGAGTTTGCGAATAGAATCATCGCAAGACTCTTTCCAACCTCAACGGCTGAAAAGTTTACCAAACTTTTTTCCGAGTTTGTTCTGCTCACGCTTGCGGCGCAACTCACAACGATACCTATCATGGCTTATCACTTTCAACGCATCTCATTAATTTCGTTCATTGCCAATCCGTTCATCCTGCCTGCCCAACCGGCGGTGATGATCCTTGGCGGGCTTGCGGTGTTATTGAGTCTTGTGTGGTTTCCGCTTGGTCAGATCGCGGCATGGGTCGCGTGGCCCTTTGTCGTGTACACGATTCGTATCGTGGAGATATTCGACCGCGTACCGCATGGGACGATCTTCCTTGGCGACTTCTCCGTCTGGTTCGTTATCCTGTTTTACGCCGCGCTTCTTTCCTTGACGTTTGGCTGGTCCAATTTCAAGGAGTGGACTCGGTCCATTGGGCAGAGGGCAGGCGCGATCGGAGTCGGAAGCGTAATCGTCATCCTGGTCATCGGGCTCTTGCTGGTCTGGCACGCGGCGATCGCAGTCCCGGATGGTCTCCTGCACGTCACGTTTTTGGATGTCGGTTCGGCGGATGGCGTCCTCATCAAAACGCCGTCGGGCAAAAATATTTTGATCAATGGCGGGGAAAGTGTAACGACATTGTCCGACGAACTTGGCAGAAGAGTCTCATCGTTCGATAGAAAGTTGGATTGGCTGATCGTCGCCGCGACGGATGAGGAGCAGGTTGCCGCACTGCCCCGCGTCCTCGAGCGTTACCCGCCGGATGCCGTGTTATGGAGCGGCAACCGCCAGGCTTCATTTTCGGCGCGTATCTTGAATGAATACCTGACCTTGAAAAGGGTGACAGTGACCGACGCTGAAAAGGATCAGGTACTTGACATCGGCAATGGTGCAACGTTGACCGTGCTGACAACGGGTCCGCGCGGCGCGGTGTTGTTACTTGAATATCAAAACTTCCGCGCTTTGCTGCCGATCGGTATGAGCTTCGAAGCATTGGATGAATTAAAGTATGGTGATAGCGCTGGACCTGTGACTGTGTTATTGCTTGCCGATTCGGGTTATGCCGCCTCAAATCCCGAGGAGTGGGTCTTAAATTTAAACCCTGAGGTGGTTGTATTGAGCGTAAGCGCCGCAGACGAGAACGGCATGCCTGATGGTGAGGTGCTCGAAACCGTAAAGGATTATTCGTTGTTACGGACCGACCAGAACGGATGGATCGAAGTCTCGACGAATGGCACGCAGATGTGGGTGAACGTGGAGCGGTGATGTTTTACGCCCTTGCCTTTTACATCTAATCATTGTATATTGAGGTTGCCAGAGGAGAGAAAATAATGAGCGAATTGACGATTAGCACATCACAAATCCAAGGGGATGTATCTGTTGCTGTTGTTCATCTGAAGGGTCATCTTCATGGTCCCACTGAAAAGGAACTGCTTGACACCGTCAGCCAGGCACATGAGGATGGAACGAGGTACATTTTGCTCGATCTGTCTGAGTTGGAGGTGCTGTCCAGTGCAGGCTTGCGCGGGATCCAACAAACCTTCAAGCTCTTCACACCGCAAAGCGATGTGGAGTTGATGCGTCAGCATGGCGACGAACCGTACAAGTCCCCTTATATGAAACTGGTTTGCCCGAACCCACAGATCTATTATGTGTTGAGCATTACCGGCTTCCTTCAGAACATTCCGATTTTCAATAATCTTGAGGATGCCGCCAATTCATTTGAATAGATTGAGTGCTTTTACGAACACATCAACCATTCTCTCAATATTGATCTCTTCTTTCACGATCCGATACGACTCTTCCCCCATCCCTCGCAGGCGCGCTATATCCGATAGCGCGCCTTTCATTGTAGCGACCAGTGAGCCAAAATCATTGGGGGGAATTTGCCAGCCGTTGTCTTTTCTGACTAGATCATCCTGCGTACCGTCTCCCTGTGCGACAATGATGGGAAGCCCGTAACTCATTGCCTCTTGGACAGCAAGCCCCCCGGTTCCGGGCAGGACGAAGATGTCGGCCTCTGCGAAATAAGCCTTTAGCTCCCCCCCATGCCTTGCCCCCACAAACTCAGCGCTTGGATAGATTGTCTTTGCAAGCGATTCGAGCGATCCGCGTTCCGGCCCATCACCGACGATGACCAGGCGCGGGATTGATTCCATTGCCGCACAAGCGCGTAATAAATAATCGATCCGCTTCCTTGCCTGCAATCTTCCAACAAAGAGAATCGTAAAGCGATCCACGGTCGGTGGTCGGCGGTTGGGGATTTTCACGGGCGCGGGCGCGACCGAGTTATATGCAACGAAAATCTTCTGGCGTGGAAACCCCAGTTCTGCATACTCATCCGCCCCGCGTTGACTGTATGAGATCATCGCGTCGAATTGATGGATGAAGCGAGCC
>DATDAG010000471.1:0-3769 GCA_036525495.1 Anaerolineales bacterium | reverse complement strand
GGCAAACACAACACGGACGTTCGTTCATGGAAGGGGGTGTTTTTGAGTTGGAGCATAAATGTCCTTTCAATTCAGAACAGAAACAATGTAGAAATTAGTTGTTGCATTTTGGTTTAACTTGCTTATACTATAAGCATATATTTTTTATGGATTCTCTCAAAACAACATTGGTCAGGAAGGTTAGCTTTTATGGCATGGATATATATTGTTTTTTTCATAGTTGTCATTCTTATACTTCGTATGGCAGGAATTTAGTCAAGCATCCAGTATAAAAATACTAGAGTCGCCTACGCTGGGTATCTACAATCTCTCAGGCAGTGTTTCTGCCCAAATAATTGAAGAAGATATTAAGTCTTTCGGTCACATCTTTTCCTCAGTTATAGAAAGTACAAATGCACCTCCGACTTGGAATGTTCTTTTTCTTTATTGCTATATTGAACCTGACGGTGGTGTTCACGAGTCACACCTTGGTTTGCGAGAGATCATTCGCGTTTCTGGAGCTCTAATCGTCGTAGTGGCAAGCGAAAATCCTGCTGAAAATTACGAGGCGGCTGCAAAGGATACGGGATATGGATATGCCAATCTTGCTATGACCCTTGATCGAAAGGGTGACAAATTCCCAATATTTTATCAACGGCTTTTCACAGAAATGAAGCAAGGTGTGTCCATGCCTGTTGCCTGGAATAAGCTTGCTCCACAAATTCCTGGAGTTGATCATATCGATTCTCCTGATGGGTTCGGTGTCTGGGGTGCTGGTCAAGTTGCTTTCAAATAATACACATCTCCCATTAACTTGGATTGCGCCATCCATGTTTTATACGTCTTCGGTTCTCAAGGCATACTCCGCTGGCGCAAAGAACACGATCACCTTCAATTCTTCCTCGATCGAATGGAAGCGATGCTCTACGTTCTTCGCCACATACACAATGGAGCCTGCCTGCACATCGCGATCTTCCTCTGCAACTTGAATCTTCGCCCGTCCGCTCACCACGTAATAGACCTCATCCTCTGTATGAGGGGATTGAGGATCAACTCCACCCGCGGGGAGGACGTAGAGTCCCATGCTCAGATCAGGAACATTCAAAAATTCGAGATACAACTTTCCGCTTGAGTCTCGAAGCGTTTGTAAGTCGGCGAGTTCAAATGCTTGCATAAAAGTCTCCTCGTGTCTTTGCGAGAGAGCCGCTGGTCGAGTGTGCCGCCAAGGGCGGGATGTATCGAGACCAAGGCGACGAAGCAATCTCCACATCACCGGGGAATTGCTTACCCTTCGGGCACGATGTCGCTTCGCTCGCAATGACAGCAATATTCTAAATTATATATAATCTTTGGGCAATGGAAGAACTGCCATTCATCCCCCATAAAACAAAAACGTACAAGATAAGCACATGATGTGCCTTATCCGTCAAAGCCTGAATTATTTCCAGTCGCTTAATTCATCTTCCAATGATTCGATCAACTTGGTGAACTTATCCGCATCATCCTTCATGCTTTTCTCGAAGGCGATCTTGTTCAACCCCTCCGAGATCTTATGTTCGTCTTCAGGCGAAAAATTTTGACCAAGCAACGGGAGTATCAGGTTCTTCAACCGATCAAGGTGCCCCCGCATTGTGGATGTGTACTCGCTCGCTGCCCATCCCACCTCCACCCGCGCCTCTTCGTCCCCGCCCTGCCAGCCTTTTGAAGCGCTCAACAAGTGTTCAGCGGCATCGTGGCACTTCTTTTGTTCGGCGCGCAATGAGCCAATCGGTCCCTCATCGGGTGGGAAACCATTATCCTCCAATGCCGCGATAAGTAAATCCTCCTTCTTGAAAAAACCATCCTCGATATATTCCTGGATGAATGTGTGGGCAAAGATGAAGAAACCGGGCGTGGCTTTTTTATTCCCCGAAAGGATGGCAGACCCGCCGCCAAACACGTCCAAAAATTTGAGAATGTAATCAATGTCGGAACGTATATTTTTTTCGATGCGCATATATATTTCCCTTGAACTATCGGATCTCTGCCTGGACCTTGTTCCTGATCTCGCCCAACCCCTCGATCTCCACCGACACTTCATCCCCATCCTTCAACAGATCCACACCCGACGGCGTCCCTGTAAAAAGCAGGTCGCCGGGCTCGAGCGTCATTATGGATGAAACATACGCGACCAGCACAGCGACATTGAAGACCATATCGCGCGTCGAAGCCATCTGCCGCATCTGCCCGTTCACGCGTACGGTGAGGACTGCATCGGCGGGATCGAATTCCGTATCTATCCACGGTCCGAACGCGCAGAACGTATCGAAGCCCTTGGCGCGTGTCCACTGGTTGTCTGTTTTTTGAAGGTCGCGGGCGGTAACATCATTCCCAACCATATATCCAAGAATGTGTTTCTTTGCGTTCTCGGCAGTGATATAACGTCCGCGTTTGCCAATAACGGCAACCAATTCCCCTTCGTGTTCAACCTGCGATGATTGCGGCGGCAAAATGATCGTATCGCCAGACCCTATAATGGAAGAGGGCGGCTTCAAAAAGATGAGCGGCACCTTTGGCACTTCATTACCCAGTTCCTTGGCGTGTTCCACATAGTTGCGTCCCACGCATACGATTTTGGATGGCTCGGAAGGGGCGAGCAGGTTCACGTCCGCGAGAGGCGTTTCGGCTTCTTTGCGGCGGTAGCGCCCGAAGATGTTCCCTCCGATCTCGCCGACCTTGTCGCCTAGTAACCATCCATATTTTGGTTTTGCCCTGCCTTCTCTCAATTCATATCGAACTATACGCATATTTTCCTCCGATGCCCCAAGTGTAACATGATGTATAATAGCGGTCACCCGGGCGCTTAGCTCAGTTGGTTAGAGCACCTCGTTTACACCGAGGGGGTCGGGGGTTCGAGTCCCTCAGCGCCCACAAAAGTCTCGCAATACGTGCCGGGCTTTTTTATTTCCGTAGAGGCATTTGTAAATAAGGTGGTCAAGCCTGGGGGCGACGACAAAAGTCTCGTCCACAACGGGTTTTTGAACCTGCTCATCAGGGAGGGCAATACGGTCAGCATCATACGGGTTTTGTTTTCATAAATGCTTGTTATCATCCAAATTCTTTACATATCAGATAGCCGCATTGTAAAAATCTATCAGTATTGCGAGATGTGTGATATTTTCAGGAAAATTACTTATAATGGAGACAGCCCCGTATTGAGCGGGGAAAGGGAATTGATGAGTATTCGTTTTAAGGTCATCCTGCCATACCTATTGTTGACGCTCCTCATTGCAGTAACGGGTGCGTATGTCGTCACGCGTTTTGTGGCAAATTCGCTCGATGAACGCCTGACGAATCAGTTGCTCGAGGCGGGACGTGTCGTTTCGGATTCCATGGCACGGCATGAGATCGAACAGGTGCAGTCGGCACGGATCGTCGCTTATACGCGCGGTCTTGGCGAAGCACTTCAGAACGGGGATGATGAACAGGTGGCGAACCTGGCGAAACCAGCCGCGGTCGGGTTGAACGTTGAAAGCCTGATGATTTTCGATGGACAGGGGGAAGAAGCGCTTCACCTGATCAAACAATCCAATGGAACCATCCTGGATGTAAGCCGGCGCGGCGAGAAAGCGGACCTGGCCATTGTGGATGAATTGCTTGCCAGGAACGACCCGCAAAGCCTTCCCATCCGCACGCTGGGAATGGACCTCGTTGACGACCGTTATTACTACTTCACATCCATCCCTGTTTTGTATGAAAACAACGTGGCCGGCGTGATCGTTGTGGGGACATCGTTGAACGCGCTCACTCC
>DATDAG010000470.1:0-7831 GCA_036525495.1 Anaerolineales bacterium | reverse complement strand
AAAACCGGTCTACCTGTGGATCAACGACGGCAACTACGAACTTCGCGACGCAGAGCATCTCTGGGGGAAGATCACAGGCGAAGTAGAGATGTCCCTTAAAAAAGAATTGGGGGACAACAAGATCGAAGTGCTGCAAGTTGGGCCGGCCGGAGAAAAAGGCGTACGATTTGCCGGAATTTTCAGCATGTCCAACCGTGCGAATGGACGCACAGGCATGGGTGCTGTGATGGGTTCAAAAAACCTGAAAGCGATCGCCGTGCGCGGGAAAAAGCGCCCCAGCGTAGCCGATAAAGGAAAATTGAACCAACTGGCAAAATGGGGTGCAGAGAACCTCGATCAGTCAGGCATTGCAGGGCTGGCGAAATACGGCACCGCGGAAACCACCGGCGCCAACCAGACCATCGGCACACTGCCCGCTTACAACTACAACAGCGGCGTCTTCGATAATTGGGAAGCGATAGACGGCACCACAATGTACGACACGATTTTAAGAGGTGCGGCTGAAGGGAAACAGGATCGTTTAGGACGAGACACCTGCTACGCCTGTACCGTGCGCTGCAAGCGCGTGGTTGAGATCACCGAAGGGAAATACAAGGTCGATCCACATTATGGCGGCCCGGAATATGAAACCACGTCCACCTTCGGAAACTATTGCGCCATCGATGATCTGGCAGCAGTCAGCAAAGCCAACGAACTGTGTAATCAATACGGCATGGATACGATCTCCTGTGGTGCAACCATCTCCTGGGCATTCGAGGCTTTCAACGAAGGCAAATTGACCCTCGAGGATACCGATGGGCTAGACCTTTCCTGGGGAAATGCCGAATCAATGGTGAAACTGGTCGAGAAAATCGCCCACCGCGAGGGGTTTGGAGATGTGCTGGCAGAAGGCTCAGAACGCGCGGCAAAGCAAATTGGACGGGGGACAGAAGCCTATCTGATCACCTTCAAAGGCCAGGAAGCCCCTGCTCACATGCCGCGGGTAAAGCGCTCGTTAGCTGTAATCTACGCTGTGAACCCCTTTGGTGCTGATCACCAATCCAGTGAACACGACCCGGCAATCGAAGATGATTTTGAAGGCTATGTAGATCGAATGGCTGTGTTAGGGTTCACCGAGAGTGTAGAAACCTATTCACTCAATGCTGAAAAAATTCGCTTTGCCCTCACATCCCAGTATATGTACAGCACCATGGACAGCCTGAACCTGTGCCAGTTTGTTTTCGGCCCTGCCTGGCAGTTGTATGGCCCGGCGGATATGGTCGAACTGGTGCGGGCAGTAACAGGGTGGGAGGATGTCAGCTTCGAGGAACTGCAAACAGTTGGCGAACGAAGGCTCAACCTGATGAGAACCTTCAACGCCCGCGAAGGCATTGACCGAAAACAGGATATCGTCCCTGAAAAACTCTTCAAGCCGTTGAAAGGTGGCCCCTGCGACGGGTTTACAATCAATAAAGAAGAGTTCAGTGCTGCCCTCGACGAATATTACCGGCAAGCGGGTTGGACTTCTGATGGGGTTCCCACCGCTGAGACCCTGACAAACCTCGATCTCGAATGGGCAACCGAGCACCTGCCGAATAGCTGAACAAAGGCGAACGTATAAAACTAAAGGCAAACATTGCCAATACCAATCAACTGAAGCAAGCTGAGCCTGAAAATTAAAAAAAGGTGGACTGTTATCTGATACTGGATGGCAATCCACCTGCCAAATTCTGACGCGAGGAACAGCGCTCAAGGATAAAAACCTAAACAAAGCGCTTGTATGAGGTCCGAGATATGCCAAAGCCAGACAGTACCAAACTTGCGACCCTATTGCAATCTGAAGAACAGCTTTTCCACCAGAATCACCCCCGATCCTATGAACTCTATCAGCGCGCCCGCAAGTCATTACATGGCGGTGTACCAATGCTGTGGATGGTCCGTTGGGCAGGGTCTTTTCCTGTGTTCGTCGAAGAAGCCAAGGGAGCACATTTTACCGATGTGGATGGAAACTCCTACATTGATTTTTGTCTCGGGGACACCGGCGCCATGACAGGACATTCCCCAGAAGCAACCGTCCAGGCAATCGGTGAGCAGATTCGGAAAGGGATCACGCTCATGCTGCCTTATGCAGATGTGATTTCCGTTGGCGAGGAACTTCAGCGCCGCTTTGGTCTGCCTTTCTGGCAGTTCACGTTGACTGCCACCGACGCCAATCGCTTTGCCTTGCGAATGGCACGTATGCTCACAGGTCGTTCCAAAGTTCTGGTGTTCAATTATTGTTATCACGGCACCGTGGATGAAGCATATATCATGCTGGATGACTCTGGCCAGCCAACGTCGAGAGATAACAACATTGGAGCCCAGATTGATCCAACCCTGACCAGTAAAGTGATTGAGTTTAACGACATCCCTGCTCTCGAAAATGCCCTCAAAGACCGTGATGTGGCCGTTGTGTTAGCCGAACCTGCGATGACCAATATTGGGATCATCCATCCCGAGCCAGGATACCACGATGCATTGCGTGAACTAACCAGCAAGTACGGATCATACCTGATCATCGACGAGACTCATACGATATGTGCCGGCCCTGGTGGGTACACCGCTGCCCATTCACTCAAACCTGATTTTCTGACGATTGGTAAACCGCTGGCTGGAGGAGTTCCAGCTGCAGTGTATGGCTTCACTCAAGAGATTGCAGATAAATTCAATGCGGTGCTCAACCAAGATGATGCGGATGTTGGCGGGATTGGCGGAACATTGGCAGGAAACGCGCTTTCTATCGCTGCCATGAAAGCCACGCTGGAGCATGTGCTGACAGATGAGTACTATGCCAGAGCAATAAAATTACAGGAACGTTTTACCGAAGGTGTTGAAAGTGTGATTAAGGAATTTAACTTACCATGGATTGTCAAGCGGCTTGGTACCCGCTCTGAATATTGGTTTCATCCGACCCCACCCAAGAACGGGGGCGAAGCAGCCTCCTCCATCGATCACGAACTCGACCGTTATATGCACCTGTATGCACTCAATCGTGGCATCCTGATGACGCCCTTCCACAATATGGCACTCATCTCACCAGATATCACCGAACCGGATGTGGATTATCACACCCAAATCTTCCGTGAAGCGGTGCGATCGTTGTTGGATGGATAAAGGTTATTTCACTCTGGGCTCCATTCGAGAATCGCTGAATTTTTACAAAAAAGATGAGATTACTCACAACGATGAAAGAGTTTAAGTGTTTATTTTGGCAGATTAAAAGGAATGCTCTCACTATTTAGACAAAAAAAGTGACTCCAGTCCATCTGCGGTCACTTATAGGAATCCGATTTAGGAGGTACATCCAAGGAAAAATCCGAGACGAAAACCGTTCAAAAAACCAATTCAAAAATTAAAAAGGAGAGAACTGTTTTATGAAACCCAAATGGTTAAAAGTAGGAATATTATTGGTTGTAGCGACCATGGCCCTTTCAGCCTGTGGTGGTTCAGGAGCGGACGAGAGTGAAACAGCCAGTGGTCCATTGCAGTCTGTTGGTGAAGGCGAAGGCGCACTCTCGATCGTCGCTTGGGCAGGATACGTTGAGCGAGGTGAGACTGATCCAGCATTTGACTGGGTAACTCAGTTTGAAGCGGATACTAGCTGTATGGTCAGTGTAAAGACCGCCGCAACTTCGGATGAAATGGTTGCCTTGATGAACGAAGGTGGTTTTGACCTGGTGACTGCATCAGGTGATGCCTCTAATCGTCTGATCTCTGGTGGGCGTGTGCAGGAGATCAACATTGATCTGATCCCAAGTTACGGAGAAATTGACGAACGTTTGCAGAATGCCCCCTGGCATACTGTAGATGGCAAACATTACGGTGTGCCGTACTCCTCCGGCCAGAACATCCTGATGTACAACACAGATGTTTTCGGCGACCAGCCGCCTACCAGCTGGGATGTGGTCTTTGAAGAAACGACCCTCCCTGACGGGCAGTCCAACAAGGGACGCATTCAGGCATACGATGGCCCGATCTACATCGCTGACGCGGCTCTGTACCTGATGAGTGCACAACCGGAATTGGGCATTACCAATCCTTATCAATTGACTCGCGAACAATTCGATGCATCGATTGAACTGCTCCGGCAACAGCGCACCCTGATCAACCGCTATTGGCATGATGCCTTCATCCAGATGGACGACTTCACCAATGAAGGCGTTGCAGCTTCCGGTTCATGGCCATTCCAGGCCAACCTCCTGAAGTTTGGCGGCGCCCCCATTGACAAGGTAGTTCCGGTGGAAGGTGCCACAGGCTGGGCGGATTCCACCATGCTGCATGTTGATGCGGCACATCCCAACTGCGCTTACAAGTGGATGGAATGGTCATTAAACCCGAAGGTTCAGGGCGACCTGGCGGCATGGTTCCAGAATATCCCTGTCCGGTTGGATGCCTGTGAAGGCAACGAATTGCTCGGTCCTGATGGATGCGTAAACAACGGCTTGAACGATTTCGACAAGATCTGGTGGTGGCGCACTCCTACAACCGACTGCGGCGATGGCACAAATGATTGTGTCCCGTATCATGAATGGGTCACCAATTATGTCGCGGTAATCGGCGGGCGTTAGTTTATTTCAACAGAGGCATCAGGCCGGAGAAGACCCGGCCTGATGCCTCACAATCATGTATCAAAGAGAATTTCAGAAGATGACCAATCAGACAAAATCAGCCATAACATTTGATAAGGTGAGCAAACATTTTGGGAATGTAAAAGCCGTGGATCAAGCCGACCTGGAAATCTACGATGGCGAATTCTTTTCCCTCCTTGGGCCATCTGGCTCAGGGAAAACGACCTGTCTCCGCATGATTGCAGGATTCGAAAAACCCACCAAAGGCAAAATTTATCTATATGGGGAAGATGTTTCCAACCTGCCCCCTTATGAGAGGAACGTGAACACGGTCTTTCAAGATTACGCTCTATTCCCCCATATGAACGTCGGTGACAATATTGCCTATGGATTGATGGTCAAGGGAGTGTCTAAGCCGAAGCGGATGAAGCGGGTAGATGAAATGTTAGAGCTTGTGCAGTTAAAAGGCTATGCCGACCGCAAACCAGCCCAACTCTCAGGCGGACAACGTCAACGAGTTGCGCTTGCCCGCGCCCTGATCAATCACCCAAAAGTTTTGCTCCTTGATGAGCCGCTCGGTGCCCTCGACTTGAAGCTTCGCCAGCAAATGCAGGTCGAGTTGAAAACCATCCAGCAGCGTGTTGGCATCACTTTCATCTTTGTCACGCACGACCAGGAAGAAGCTCTGTCAATGAGCGACCGCATTGCCCTTTTCAGGGAAGGCAGTATCGAACAGGTTGGGTCACCAGCGGAAATCTATGAGCATCCTGCAACCTCGTTTGTCGCTGGTTTTGTAGGCACCTCAAATCTTGTGAGCGGAGAGTTGGCAAACCGCATTATTGGCCGGAGCATGACGTTTTCCATCCGCCCTGAAAAGATCCAGTTGGGCGACCTCAATGCGGAGATCTCCTCGGATAGTTACAGCACAGAAGGAGTGGTGCGCGATGTTGTCTACCTTGGTTTATATACCCGCTACCTGGTTGAACTTGCCGATGGCGGCGATTTGGTGGTCGTGGAACAAAATCTGAAGACCACATCCATGGATGCGCTAAAGATCAAGGGAAAACAGATCCGTTTGCACTGGAAGAAGGAACATATCCGCGAGGTTGGCAGGTGATGATGTTTCAGCGAATATCATCCTACTTCTACCAGCGCCCCAGGCTGGTTCTCGGGCTTTTTCTTGGACCTCCGCTGGCATATCTGTTGATCGTTTATCTGGCTCCATTATTCAACCTGCTGGTCTACAGCTTTTATTCTATTGAGCAATTTACCGGCCTGGTAGTGCGCGAATTTACGCTCAGCACCTTTGGCCAGGTATTCAATATTGCAAATCGTGAAATTATCATTCGCACAACGATCATGGCAATGTCTGTGACCATTGCCGATGCCTTAATCGCCTTCCCTCTTGCCTACTACATTGCCAAATTTGCATCGCCGCGTCTGAAAACCTGGCTGATCATCGCGGTGACAACGCCACTGTGGTCGAGTTATCTCGTGCGCGTTTATGCCTGGAAGTTGATCCTGGCGAAAGAAGGTATCTTGGCCTGGTTCATCAATTTGTTCCACCTGGACGGCGTATTGAACTGGTTGTTAAGCTTTGAATCGATTGGTGGTTCATCGCTTGCCTTGTCCCCGATCGGGATGTTCATTGTGTTTGCTTACATCTGGCTTCCGTATATGATCATCCCAATCCAGACCGCCCTGGAGCGTGTGCCGGCTTCTCTGCTTGAAGCTTCAAGCGATCTTGGTGCAACCCCGATCAAAACCTTCCGCACAGTTATCCTGCCGCTGGCATTTCCAGGCGTGGTTGCCGGTTCGATCTTCACCTTTTCCCTTACTCTGGGCGATTTCATCGTGCCGTTGACTTTGGGTAATTCGAAGTTTTTCATTGGCCAGGCAGTTTATTCCTATCAGGGGACAGGCGGAAATCTCCCGCTTGCTGCCGCCATGACCATGGGACCGGTTGTCATCATGGTTATTTATCTGCTCATTGCCAGAAGATTAGGAGCTTTCAATGCACTCTAGTCAAAAATCTTCCTGGGGATTGAAATTTGCAGCATTAGGTGGACTGTTATTCTTGCATGTCCCCATCCTGATCATTTTTCTCTATACGCTTACACCGGATGAAACCACCTACACCTTTCCGCTGCCGGGAATTACATTCAAATGGTTTGGGGTCGCTCTTCAACGCGCGGACTTGTGGCGAGCGCTTACCTTATCACTTCAAGTTGCAGGGATTGCCACGGTCATCGCGCTTGTGTTAGGAAGTCTTGCTGCTGCCGCGGTGTACCGGAGTAATTTTTTTGGTAGGGAAGCGATTTCCTTCTTGCTTGTCCTGCCAATTGCATTGCCTGGTATTGTGTCCGGAATCGCTCTACGCTCTGCGATTGGAACATTTGACCTGCCATTTTCCTTTTGGACGATCATCATCGGGCATGCTACCTTCTGTGTGGTGGTTGTGTATAACAATGTGCTGGCGCGCTTTAGAAGAATGCAAAGCTCGCAGATCGAAGCCTCCATGGATTTGGGTGCGAATTCTTTCCAGACCTTCCGCTATGTGGTATTTCCTAATATCGCCACCGCGCTGCTTGCAGGTGGGATGCTGGCCTTTGCACTGTCGTTCGATGAGGTGATTGTTACCACTTTTACCGCCGGACAGCAGACCACGCTGCCGATCTGGATCTTCAGCCAGTTAACCCGCCCGCGTGACCGTCCTGTGACGAACGTGGTCGCCATGCTTGTCATGTTGATCACTTTCTTGCCAATCTTCTTTGCGCAACGCATCTCCGCACAGAGTTCGGATACTGCAGAGGGCAAAAATTAGGTATTAGATTTCAAAGATATTAGAATTGAGCTAACGTTCTCTGTCATTCCTGTATTTTAAGGAGAAGCATGATGCACACTGCGCTACGTCAAATCCTATTAGACAAAATATCATTTATTTTAAGAGACTCTTCATCACCTCATATGGGGTTTTTCCACCGTGAGACATGTGTGGTCTATCATAATTATAAAAGCTTTCCCAAGCTTCAAGCTTTGAATTCAAATCAACATCATCTGTATAAGTAAGCAGCTGATAAAACTCCCTCTGATCAGTCAAATGAGAGCGCTCAACTTTTCCGTTTAGCTGTGGCGAGCGTGGTTTGAGATATACATGCTGGATCCCTAAATCCTCAACATGAAAATGAAATACTTCGTTGGCTCGAAACTTTTCAACATCCGCCAATTCGAACATTCATCGTCCA
>DATDAG010000469.1:0-4038 GCA_036525495.1 Anaerolineales bacterium | reverse complement strand
AGAAGGAAACAACCAATGGGATTCTCTCAAAAGCCCTCGCGAACTTTTGTCCACCGGGTGCCTCGAAAACAGGATTGGAGTCATACAGAAATAACACTTTTAGGTCATAACCTGACAATACCCGGTCTGCTACGGATTGATAGGCATGACGGGCAAGCGGGAAGACTGTTCCGGCGCCATCCACACGTTCAGCCTGCAACCCCTCCTTGGCAATCGGATCATCGGGCAACTCAGGCCACTCTGCCACAGGGAAATATTGTTGGGTCAGCACACCACCGGGGGTTTCGATACTGCCGACCAGAGCATTAAGCATGTAAATCGCCATGGCCGCATAAACACCGCCAATGCTGCCGTTGAGCAGTCCGCCCTTGCCGGGTAAAACCGCTACAGATGGCTTGTTAGTGGCAAATTCACCTGCAAGCCGCGCGATTGTAGTTGCAGGTATGCCAGTGATCTGCTCCACTTGCTGAGGATCGTAGCCTCCCAGTACAAACTTCTTGAATCCCATGCGCGACTTTCCATTTTCATCGAGAAAATCCTCAAAGCCAAAAGCGTAATTATGGACAAAATCAGAATCAAATAGGTTTGAACGAATGATGACGTTTGCCATCCCGAGTGCCAGTGCAGCATCCGTTCCTGGCTTGATTGGAATCCATTCGTCTGCTTTTGCCCCGGTCACGCCCTGGCGGGGATCGATCACCACAACCTTGTTGCGGTTGGCGCGTCCACGTCGTCCATAGGTTACTCCAGAGACCATGCGCTGAGGGTTCGATCCCCCTTCAAACAAGTTGGCTCCAAACGCCAGAATGAAATTGGTATTCTCCAAATCATAGGCGGGTTCGGCATATATGCCCTGTGTAAGGTAAAGTCCAAATTTGGATGCGGCCACGTTCAAGCTTTCCCGTGAGATCATGTTAGGTGATCCGACAGCATCCATAAAGCGTTGGAAGAACGACCGTTGTTGACCACGAGTGCTGCCGTACATCATCGCTGTTTGCTCAGGATGACCCGCATCGCGCGTCGCCTGTACCTGCGATGCCACCAATTGCGCCGCCTCATCCCAAGAAATTGGCTCCCACATTCCCGCCCCCCGGTCCCCCGTCCTCTTCATCGGACCTGTCAGACGATCGGGATTGTAGAGTAATTCAGGAGCAGCCTGCCCTTTTGGGCAAAGCGCACCTAGGTTTATCGGGTGCATCGGACTGCCTTCCAGTTTGACCACGCGTCCAACAGCAATCCGAGCCAGCGTCCCACATCCGCTGGAACAAAGCGCGCACACACCGGGCACAATCACATCCTCAGCGGATGTGGTCAACTCTCCATCGAAAGCCAGGGCAGGTTTCGGGTCCAGAAAAGCCTTCGTGCCGCTCCAAGCCAAAACGGAGCCTCCAGCCGCGGCAGTTATTTTAATGAAGTCACGACGTTTTAATTTACTCATACTAATTACCTTCCGAGGGCATTGGTGTGGTTTGAGGTATTCCCAAGAGTTGGGGTGATTCGAGTGGATAAGATTCCAGTATTGGCTCAGCCTGTCCATTTTCCAGTGCAACCATGTAGCCAACCAGTGCTTCAAACTGTTCATCCGTAAATTGCCCGTCAAAGGAAGGCATCCCACTGATTTGCCGTCCAAGTAAAATAGTGGACCGGATCTTGTTTTCCTGCACGCCGCCGGAATGCAATCGCGAGGCTAATTTTCCCTCACCGTTTGTGCCATGACAGGAAGCGCAGGCAATTTGGTAAAGCTCCGCGCCATCGTCGACACCAGGAGCGAGCAATATACCGGGCAGTTCTGGGACGGCATCCGGTTTGCCATTGGCGGACCAGATCAATCCGCGCATGGTGCGCGGTCCGCCGCCACCGGGATTTACGTGGCAGGTAGCACAAGATTCGTTTGTACGCTGGGCGAATTCCGGTAGAGCGTACACTGTCTGTTCCCTAAACATGTGACCTGTAAGGAATAATACAACTACCCCAGCCAGTGTGCCCATAAATAGTGTCATTTTTCGTTTCATGAATCACCTCGTAGAGCAACAGAAAGTAAGAAGATCAATTTCGAATGCCAATAAAAGAGGCCATGAATACCCATGGCCTCCCAAGAATTCCTATTCATTTGGCAACGTCTGAAGATAAGCCAGAACGTCAACAATGTCCTGCCATGACCAGCCCAGACTGACAGCAGGCGGCATGGATGTACCCGGTTGACCGTATGAGATTTTGTGAAATACCTCCCATGGATTCTCATTGGCCAGTGTGCCGACATATTCCGTTCCCTCCCCATCATCGAAATCTATCAGTTTTCCATTTGTACCGTGGCACATCGAGCAAGAAGTGTTGTACAGAACATTACCATGTTCTGTGTCTCCATTAATGGTCTTGTCTTCGTTGATAAAGGGAGTCATATCCTGCATTTGGCGAATGAAGGATATCAGGGCTTTAATTTGATCATCGTTGAAATGAGATGAGAAATCATGGTTCCCGCTTGTGAGCTGTATAGTAAGTTCTTCCTCACTTTTATCTCTGGCAGAAAGGATGCCGGGAAAGCCTGTAAAGTGAGAACCGGAACCATATTGACCTTCGTGGCCGAGATAATCCCAACCATGACATTCCTTACATCGCCAGGTATCCCCTCCGAACCGTTCGTTAGTGTCCTGGGTCATCCATAATGGCTGATTGCCCGCTGGTGCTTCCGTACCAAGGGTTACGAACCAATTGTCGTACAGACGCCCCCCCTCATCAACAAGTACAAAGGTAGGCAAACTCTGGGCATAGGCTAGCAGGTGTGTGTAATCAGAATCATCATATCCAACATCTATCAATGATGGCATTCTGTCCACGCCCGGTTGACCAAAACGCGCCTTGTGAATAAATTCCCAGGGATTATCCAATGCTAATGTGCCTACATATTCGGAACCGCCCTCGTCGCTGAAGTTTATGCTGGTTCCCTGTGGGCCATGACAATCAGTACAGTTCTCTTCGAAAATGGTTTCCCCGCTCTCTACGCTGCCGCCAAAAGCAATTTTGTTTTCGTCGATGATCGATTTACTATCAAATTGGTATCCGTTCAAAAAAAGTGCCAAGTCGATCAAATCCTGATTATTCATGTAAATTGAGAAATCGTGATCGGGATTGGTGGCTCCCTGTAGTGCAGCTAAGATTTCAATTGCATCCTGACCTGCCACTTGATTTACGCCGATAAAACCGGTCATATGTGAGCCGCTGCCATAAGCGCCTTCGTGGCCGAGATAATCCCAGCCATGACATTCCTTGCATCGCCAAGTAACTTCTCCGGAACGTTCATTCGTACTTTGGGTTGCCCAAAGAGGTTGATCCCCTTCAGGAGCATCCACCCCCAGGACTTCGAACCAGTTATCATATAACAACCCGCCACGTAATACATTCCCTATCAATATTTCAGATGTGTCAGGATCTTCAAATGCATGGGTTTCAGATGGGAGTTCAATCGATGGTGCTTCAATGGCTTGAGTCCCGCAAGCTGAAAAAATGGCCGTCACTAACAGTAGAATTCCGTTCAACACCAACATTTTTTTCTTTTTCATGGGCTGTTTCCTGAATTTGAACGATTCTATGGCTCTTACCATCTTGGGTACTGTGAAACCGCACGGGGTTTATTCCAAGATTGATTGCGATTGTCCAACAATAATTTGACACTTTTGATAAAAATTATACCTTTACATATATTTTTCCCTAATGACAATCGTCATAGTCGCATTACATACATTTGTCTTAAGTTATTTACATTCATTTATCCATTTTTAATTTATAATCAGCCGTTGTGCTGTGGAACATTTTTGGGTAAAAACGTTTATTTTGCCGAAGATATTATTGAAGTTCTTCGGCTGTTTCGGAAGACGTAATCATCTTGCAATTCAACCATAAGTGAAAGCGGCAACAATTCTTAATATTTTCGTATCGATAGCGGAGGTAGTTCTATGAGTAAATCGAAAGGAAAACAAATAAATCGCCGTGATTTCATGAAGACTGCAATCGCTGCGATTGGAGGGGTCATTGGTACAGCGA
>DATDAG010000468.1:0-5644 GCA_036525495.1 Anaerolineales bacterium | reverse complement strand
GAGCGATACGTTCGCCGTCAATATAGTCGAAAAGTTCAAAGTGTTTTTTCACTTCGTCGAGAGGGGGCATTGTGATCGGGGGGAAGTCCATGAATTGTCTCCTGATATTTATAAATACTCGGTGGTTGAGTAGTGGTGCATGATTGTCGCGCCACGCATCGAAACCACCAATAAGTGAAAAGTTCCTATTATAAAAATTATCTTTTGAAGTGCTGGTTTCGACTGCTTGCGCTCAACCAGCGGATTACTTCTCAGACACCGTAAACGCCTTTGTCTCCGCTCCATCGGTAATGCTCTTCGCGGCTTCGAGACGTCCGCGTTCGGCGGGGAATGCCATCACGAGCGCCATGGCAGTATCACGCAGCATGCGGGCAATCACGCCTTTGTTCGCTGTACCGCTTGTACCAGTCATCTTCAGCGCAAGCTGCACAACTTCAAACGCGCCTTCGGAGATCGATCCCTTTGCCATGCGCCAATGCTGCACGACTTCGGTCTTCGATGCGATGGGTGGCTCAACAGTCTCCATATCAATTTGTCGTTTGAGCCACAGACGCGCTGTCTCGATCTCGACGGTCATTTTCCCAATCAACTCCTGATGGAATGGACTGGACGCGATCGGCTTGCCTGTGTCCTGGAATTTCATTTCCATCGTTTTGTTCAAGGCATAGTCATAAGCCTGTTTCGCCGCGCCAAGATAAATGGCGGAAATGGCTGGCTGGTTGCCCATCAATGATCCGCGGCTGGCGTTCATCAATGTGACAAAAGCACCAGGGATGGCAAGCGACTCATCATCGGGCACGAAGACGTCTTCCATGATGATGCCATGTGACGCGGTGGCGCGCATGCCAAGTGCATCCCATTGCGGACGTTCCTTCACGCCTCCGCATCACGCGGGACGAAGAACATGCTCAGCCCTTCAGCTGTATCATACCCTTTGAGTTTGGCCGCCACTAAATACGCATCTGCGACACCTGTATTGCACCCAAACGACTTCACGCCGTTGAGCTTCCAACCGCCATCAACTTTCTCCGCTTCTGTGGAGATGAATACTGCGCTCTGTGAAGATTTCGCTGTTTCACTGGCGAAGTTGCCGAGCAGCTGATTCTTCGTTCCCATACGGTGCAGGACATTCTCAGCAAACGTTTTTACAGCGGCAGCATCTTCATCACTGAACTTGCCTTCTTCGATCGCATCGAGCGCAAGGATGCCACGCGATGATGTTGAGCAGTGAAAGAAATATGCCAGCGCCGTGGATGGACAGGCTGTTCCCATTGCGAAAGTCGCCGCAGCAAGGTCACGCAAATTGCCACCCAGTCCGCCATAGGTTTCAGGGATGACGAGTCCAAGCAGGCCAGCGTTGGCCAACGTCTCACGATGCGGCTCATAAAAGCGACCTGTTGCATCGGCTTCCTCCGCATGTTCGCGCAATTCAGGAAGAATGGCTTCCACACGTTCGGCACGAGCTTTTTCTTCGGGGGTCAGGTCGTCAAAGAGAAATTCAGCGGTGAGTTTTTTCATTTTTGTTTCCTTAGTCTTGATTTATCCTTTCGCATTTCTATTACACATTCACAACATCAGGTTGCGCAATCAACCGGATGTAGGCATACACAACAACGATAAAAAGAACCATTGACCCCATATATCCTGGTGTGGACGTTCCATATGCGCCAAGCAGGTAACTGGCAAGCGCAGGCATGACCACGCGCGTGGAACTTTCAAGACCCGCGCCGAAGCCCAACATGCCACCAACCTCTTCAGGTCCCACAGCTTTGCTGATGGCAGAATTAATAAGGGAGTTAAACGACCCTGCACCAACTGCCATCGGGAACATCGCAACAAGCAGCCACGGCACGCTTGGAACGATCGCCCAACCGACCATGCCGACCAATGCGAACGCAAGAAATGTGACAAGTAATTTCGATTCATTAAACCGTTCAGCAAGCGGACCAATGACTCCGCCCTGCATGATGACCAAGATCACACCCAGATACGCAAGGATGTAGCCCGCCTGCTGCGCGTTCAATTCAAACCGATAGAGCACATAAAGCGGGAATACTGTCTGGAAAGCGTTGAATGCGATTGCAAAGCCGAACCTAACCCAAAGCAATGGTCCTATCAACGGGCGGCGAAGCGCATCAAATAGAGCATTCAAGGAAATGTCTTGTTTTTTGGATGATAGCTCGGCGCGGCGTTCTTCTGTCAATGATTCGGGAAGCCAGAAGTAGACTGTGAGGAAGTTGATGAATGCCAACCCCGCAGAGACAAACGACGGCACGGCAAATCCGAACTGGCTCAACATGCCGCCGAGTGCAGGACCGAGAATGAAACCGATGCCGAACGCAGCGCCGAACAATCCCATACCTCGGGCACGGTTTTTCTCATCGGTCACATCAGCGATGTAGGCTTGCGCCACGGAGATGTTGCCTGCCGTGAGACCAGAAAGGACGCGGCTAAGGAACAACATCCAAAGGGTATTTGAGACTCCGAGGATGATGAAGCCGACAAATGTGCCGAAGATGCTGATGAGGAATACAGGTCTGCGCCCGAAGCGGTCAGAGATGCGACCCAAGATCGGCGCGGCAAGCATCTGCATCGCGGCGTATGTTGCGACGAGCAATCCCGTCTGGAACGGGGTTGCTCCAAAAGTATCCGCGAAGAAGGTTAGCAATGGCACGATCAGCGCGAAGCCGAGCATGTCAATGAGGACGATGAGTCCGACGTTGAGAAGGCGTTTGTTCATGAAGTTCTTTTTATTTCAATATATACCGCTGGTTGAGTACTAGCAAAGCTAGTGTATCGAAACCAGCTAGTAAGAGAATCAATTTTGTTTAGTAGAGTTTCCTTATACTTAGTGGTTTCGATATGGGCGGGAAAAACACCCGCCCTACTCAACCACCGAGTTGCTTATCATTGAGGGCGTTTGATGTACTGACCTTTTGCTTCACCAATAATCTTCCCGTTTTCGTACACCTTATTACCACGCACAAAAGTTGCCTTAACGCGCCCCGTCAACTCGTGGCCTTCAAACGGGGTGTATCCCTGCCCTGATTCAGACTCAGCCGCGCGGACAGTAAACGTTTCATTCGGGTCGAACAGGACAATATCCGCATCGTAGCCTTCGGCAATATCGCCTTTCGAGAGCAGTCCATATCGCTGGGCAGGATTCCACGAGACAAGTTCCGCCATGCGATTTAATGACAGTCCGCGTTTGGAGCCTTCGCTGTGAAGTCCGCTGAGCATGTACTCTGTACCACCAAAACCTGACTTCGCCATCCAAATATCATCGGGGTGTTCAGCGTTGTATTTCACTTCGGTCGAACAACAGGCATGATCGCTGACCACCCAATCCACATCTCCGCTCAAAACTTTTTCCCACAAGAATTCCACATCCTCACGCGGACGGATCGGCGGATTGACCTTCGCTAACACACAATTGGGTTCGTCCACATCCAGGAGCAAATGACCTATCGTCACTTCGCGCCTAAAGTTGATATGCGGGAATAGATCGCGCATCATCAATGCAGCTTCGAGCGCCTTGCGCGATGTGAGATGCAATAAGTTGATATTCGCGCAACTGGTCTCATGCGCCAGATACGATGCGATGAATACTGCCAATCCCTCACTGTGCGGTGGACGCGCGGCATTGTATGCGTGCAATCCCTTCAACTTGCCATCCTTCTGCACAATGGATGCGTACGCGTTCAAAATATCTGCCACTTCACAATGCAGGCTCAAACTGATATATGGCGCGCGCTTTGGATCATTTTCGATCATCTCACTCAACTTGCGCATGATGAACTCAAAATGCGCAAAGTCATATTTCTCGCCTTCTTCAAGTTTCAAAAAATTATGCTGCTGATCAGACTTGCCATGCAAACCATGCCCGCCATAGAACATAAAAATCTTGAACGATGACACCATGTTCATCCAATAACATCGGCAACTCGTCGATATGTCCGCGGTTGATCGGCGCAAGGTGATACGCGTAATCCACCCAATATTTATCTTTTGAGATCTCCAACACTTCAGGGTAAAAATCCTTATACGCGCCGCTCTTGTTCAAATAATATTCGCCTGTTCGAAAATACGTGATCGCACTCGTCACACCGCCCATCGCCGCCGCTTTGGATTCAGTAATAGCATCTT
Source organism: Anaerolineales bacterium (assembly GCA_036525495.1). Lineage (GTDB taxonomy): Bacteria > Chloroflexota > Anaerolineae > Anaerolineales > Villigracilaceae > Defluviilinea. Next base: position 1,498 of record DATDAG010000468.1, on the reverse strand, counting down.
CCGCCAACGGCTGATAGATCCCGACATGCATATGACCATCGACAAGACCAGGGAATGCCAGCAGTCCTTTCGCATCATAGACTTCCTTCGCCTCTTCCGCAGGGATGGCTGGCCCAACCTTCGCAATCTTTCCCCTACTGACAGCAATATCAGCATCGATCACATCCGATTGGTTTGGTCGCACAAGTTTTATGTTTTTGATGATCAGATCATAAGTCGGCATAAGCGCTCCTGCTTGACAAGGGTTTCGAATACAAGTATTATTGTTATAACATTATAACATTTGTTTGAAAAGAGTAAAACATGACATCTCTCGACCGAAACTCCCCCGTTCCACTCTATTACCAGGTAAAACAGATCCTTCTGGAAAAACTGGATAAGGGCACATGGAAACCTGGCGATCTTGTTCCAAGCGAACAGGAACTGCAGGAACTGTATGGTGTCAGCCGCATCACAGTCCGCCAGGCGTTGACCGAGTTGACACATGAGGGCAGATTCGAACGTCACCGTGGACAAGGCACATTTGTGGCGAACAAGCCTCTGGTCCACAACCCAATGAAGCGCATCTCCATCACCGAACTCATGCGTCAGCAGGATATCGAACCCGAATGGCAAATTCGTCAACGGGATTTTGTCACACCGCTCCCCAACGTTTCAGACACGCTTGGCATCCGCTCGAATTCAAAAGTCTATTTTGTGGATTTTCTCCTCTCAGCAGATGAGGAACCCATTGGGCGTCATATTACCTATCTCACCAAACCTGTTGCTGAATCCACGAATGTCGCTTCGCTCTCGGACCTGGAACTGGGTGAGTTTTTTCGGGCATTACCCAACGATGACGGGATACAGGTCCGCCGCACCGTCCAGGCACTGCCTGCAAGCAGTGAAGAAGCCAAACTACTGAAAGTCCGTACAGGTTTTCCCATCCTTTCCATTGAAGTAACTTATAGCGACGCGAACGGGAAACCCATCGAACATCTTCGCGCCAATTATCGCGGCGACAGATTCCAATTCCAGCTCGACATCTAATCATCAGGAGAACTCATGACCGAAGAAAAAAACTACGGCGATCCGAAATCCACGCGTTCCTATCAATGTTTTATGGGAAAGTGGGAAGGCTTATGTAAAACTTTCGACGACAAGGGAAATTTTCTCGAAGCATCCGCCGTTCACATGGACGTGTATTGGATCGACGAGAACACCTGGCACCTTCACGAAGACTTTGAAAAGTTATACGGCTACGGTCCCGCCGTCTATCACACCGACATCATAGTGGATGGCAAGTTTTGCTCGGGCGGGAACGAAATGGTACAGCTACACGGCACTGAATTAACTCCTTACAACTACGTATTTACCATTGAAACTTTACTTTCCGCTAACTGATCGAGCGGATTAAGGGGCGATGGGCCCCCGAACATGGTAAGCTTGTTTTTGGCAAAACATCCACAAACCATGAGGTGAGCCCATAACCACCATCGATCATACCATGAACACCTTG
>DATDAG010000467.1:0-9081 GCA_036525495.1 Anaerolineales bacterium | reverse complement strand
GCGTCCATTCAAAGGTGTTCACAAAGTCTATCTGAGCAGTTACGTGGCAATGGCTGAATTCCGCAGAAATCTAAAACGTATTTCACCATCCTTCATCGCCGCACTCGTCACTTTGCACTCAGTCTACACATGAGCCAACTTTATTATGCTTTATCAAACTATTATAAAACTGCCTAGTCTACAAAATCGTATAAACTCAATCAAATAACGCTTTTCCTCCCCTGCAAAGAACTCGAAGGGATGCACATCCAATACATCGTGCGAAAATGCTTCTAACCCATCTTCGATCGTTTGTTTCTCTTCTGGCGATAACCATTCAGGCAGGTCATCCTCAACCCAATATTTGGGGTTCCAATCCATTTCTGGATTGACGTCGGGTATATCATCCAGCGATTTTTCCAATGCATTTGCCAGCGAAAAAGCATCTTCGGAACGGACTGTTTGTCCATCGTTCGTCAAATATCTACCATGCCAATCAACGATCAAGAGTCGAAAATCGTATTCTGCTGGCGGGCGCGTCCCCATCGGTTGCCAGCCGTAGAATCTTGCCAGTTCGAAGGCTTTTTCCATGAACTGTCGGCTGTATTTTTTGGAGATCAATGTGGTTTGGTTGAATAATTCCTGGCTCATAGTCGGGATTTTCCAATTATACCCACCTCCCATATATGGGGGGTGCCGCCAAAAGGTCACTCTACAGGCAGTATACAGGATCTATACAGGCATTATACAGGCATGCAAAATCGGGTAACCTTTTAATACCCCCATATATGGGTTACTCCTTTTTTCAACATTACCTGTTTTTTTGTATCTTCATCAGTTTATTAATCAGGGCGGGCATGGGTCTGCTCACAAAGCGAGCATGAGCGCGGTTTGTAAAAGCATAACGAAAATACACTATTAACGGGGGCAGATTAACGCTATAATCCTCCTCATGCAGTTCCTTGTGTCGCTGTTGACGAATCTGCCGTATATCAACCCGATCCCATTGGCGGGGTGGCTGGTGTGGGCTGGGTTTGGGGGTCTGCTGGGGCTGGCGCTGTATAACTGGCGGAAATATCAAACGAAATGGAACGGGCGCGCATGGGGGACGTTCAGCATTCTATTCGTTGCGGGGGTGGTCGCTTCATTATTCTTTGGTCTCGAGTTTTCAAATTTCGCATTGCCGGTGCCGGGTCTGCCCGAGGAACCGCCCGGCTCCACGTTGATGATCTTCTCCGCCGTCCCCTGGGCTTTGGCAGGCGGCTGGCTGGGACCGGTCACGGCGGCGGCGCTTGGCATGGTCAGCGGGTTATTGCGCGGGGTTTGGGATACGCACACTCTATACACAGTGCTCGATCTCGGTCTGATGGGGGCTTTATTCGCGGTTGCTGTTCGGCAGAAATATCGCACCCCGCTCTATCGTTTATTGCGCCAGCCTTTAGCCGCCGCGCTCAGTCTTATTCTTGTGCATCTCATCGTGTTCGTGTTCAGCGCGTTCTTTTCCGTTTCAACATTCGCCTCGGTGACGGAACGGCTGGATTACGCCCTTAGCAACGCGGGGACGGTCGCTCTGGCGTTCGGCGGAGAAATGCTGGTCGCAGGCTTGGTGGCGCAGGTATTTGCAATTGCATATCCGACGCAGTGGGGTGGGCTGGGACAGTTGCAGCCCTCGCCTTCTGAAAAAAGCATCGAGACGCGCTTCGTCTCCGGCGCCGGTGCGATCATATCCATTTTGCTGGTCACGCTCCTGCTCGGCGACTGGGTCATAGCCGGGCAGGCGGCGCGCGCCCTGCTCGAGGAACGTCTCGCCAGCGTGGCGCAGGTCGGCTCGCAGAGTGTGCCGCTCTTCCTCGAAGCGGGACAGAATCTCGCAGGTCAGATCGCTTCCGATCCACAGTTGAATGAAGGATCATCCGACCTTCGCGTTGTGCTTGGGCGTCAGATACAGTCGGTCCCTTATTTCAATCAATTGATCTTGTATGATCTGCAATCCAATTCCATCCTTGCGAGTTATCCCGCAGAATTTTCACCCCAATTAACAGCCCAGGAGGAAATGGGTATCGTGCTCTCGGCCCAAGGTGTGCCTAATCAACTGTACTCCATCCCTCCCGACGAAGCAGGCGGGGATGCCCGCATATCCTTCCTTGCCGCCCTGCCCGGTGCGGGACGTGTCCTGATCGCGCGCACAGACCTGCAAACAAATCCTTACATGCGTTCGCTGGTCAATAATTTGAACAGCCTGCAGGATTTGAACGGCGCGGGCTTGCTGGTGGACGATCAGGGCATTATTCTGTATCACCCGCAGGCCTCGCAGGTCATGAAGCAATACCCCGGCGGACAACCCGCCCAGCCAGGCTTCTTTCAGGAAACCGCCTCGAACGGGACCCGGCAACTGGTCTATTACCAACCGATCATCGGGCACCCCTGGGGCATCGTGCTGACCGTCCCCGCACAGGAAACGCAACAGATCGCCATCCAGATCGCCCTGCCGATTTCCGTGATGATTGTCCTGCTCGGTTTATTTGCTTTGGTCACGCTGCGATTGAGCCTGCGCACAGTCACCGGTTCACTGCAAAGCCTTGCCTCCGAGGCAAAACATATCGCCACCGGCAAATTGGACCGCCCTCTCCAAACCGACGGCGTGGATGAGGTAGGTGAATTGCGCCGCGCCTTCGAGCAGATGCGCGTCAGTCTGCAGGGACGCCTCGACGAACTGAACCGCCTGCTGGTTGCCAGTCAGGGAGTCGCTTCCACGCTCCAACTGGATGAAGCGCTTGATGCTATCCTCAAAGCCGTTGTGGAAAGCGGCGCTAGTTCAGCCCGCATCATGCTTGTACGCGATATGATCCCCGGCCTCGTTGAGATCCCCTTCCGTTATTCAAGCGGACCTGAGAAGGATGTGTACATGCATCTGGATCAGCAAATCCTCGCGCTCACCGAAAAACAGGAGAGGCTTGTCATGGCGGTTCTTTCGCGCACCCGTGGCCTGGATATTGACCCGAGCCTGCCCCACCCTGAATCATTGTCCGCGGTTGCTTTGCGGCATGAGAACCGTTATTTTGGTGTGTTGTGGGCGGCATATAAAAAACAGAAAATCTTTGGTGAAGCAGATATCCGCTTTATCTCAACCCTTGCAAGCCAGGCGGCGCTGGCGGTTGCAAACATCCGCCTCTTCCTCGCGGTGGATGCGGGAAGACGTCAGCTTGAGACAATCCTTAACTCCACACCAGACCCGGTCCTGGTCACCGACGCGTCCAATCGTCTCATTTTGGTGAACCCGGCCGCGAGTCAACTTTTTGATGTGGTCATCCGCCGCGGGGAACGTCAGGACCTCCAGCGCACGATCCAGATCAAGCCATTGTATGAACTTCTTCAGGCATCCTCCGAGGATGGGCGCACGACCGAGATCAATATGCCGAACGGCAAGACCTATCTCGCCACCGCCTCCGACATGACCGCGGAAGATCGCACGGTGGGGCGTGTGTGCATCATGCGCGATGTGACACAATTGAAGGAAGTTGACAAATTGAAATCCGAATTTGTTTCCACTGTAAGCCACGACCTGCGCTCGCCGTTGACCTTGATGCGAGGCTATGCGACCATGCTCGAAATGGCGGGCGAGTTGAACGAACAGCAGAAGAGTTATATCAGGATGATCGTGCAGGGCGTGGATAATATGTCGAAACTCGTCAGCAACCTGCTCGACCTTGGGCGCATTGACTTTGGCGTTGGATTGCAGGTGGAAAGCATCCCCGTGCTTGATATCATTGAACGTGTCACAGGCGGCTTGCAGATGCATGCCAAGGAAAAAGAAATAGCGCTTTCTGTTGAAATTCCCAGAGACTTGCCTCATGCCGTGGAAGCAGACCAGGCGTTATTGCATCAGGCTGTTTATAACCTTGTGGAGAATGCCATCAAATACACGCCTCAGGGAGGCGAAGTAACCGTCAACCTGTTGACCGCGCCGGACACCCTGACCTTCGCGATCAAGGATAGCGGCATCGGCATCCAACCGGAGGATATGAAGCGCCTGTTCGAAAAGTTCTATCGCGGCACGCACCGCGAAGCGCTTGCCCAACGCGGTACCGGGCTAGGTCTTGCCATTGTCAAATCCATTGCCGAACGTCATCGCGGCAAGGTCTGGATGGAGAGCGAACTTGGAAAGGGAAGTACTTTCTTCCTCCAGGTTCCTCTTACACAACCGGAAGAAACTCAGACCCTATAAAACCGCTAAAACAGGCGTATAATGTTCTCCCTCGCCGCCTGGCGGGGCTTCTTTTTGTATGGTGTTTTGCCCCATACAAAAAGACAAGAGTGAATAAGAGTAAAAATGATAGACCCGGAAAACAACCAAGAATCATCCTTTATCCATCGTACCGCAGAAAAACCCACTGCCACCATCAGCCATTATCTTCTAGGGCGTCCCCTATCCACCGCGGATGCCGCGCACGAAACGATCAGCAAAAAGGTCGGGCTGGCTGTATTCGCCTCGGACGCGCTGTCTTCCACAGCCTATGCCACACAGGAAATCCTCGTCATCCTTGCTGCGGCAGGGACGGTTGCATTCGGGTATGTATTCCCAATCGCGATCGTCATCGTGGCTCTGCTTGCCATTGTGGTGATCTCGTATGTGCAGGTTATCAATGCCTACCCGGATGGCGGGGGTGCATATGTTGTTGCATACGACAACCTCGGGCAGATGCCTGCCATGGTCGCTGCAGCGGCGTTATTGACCGACTACATCCTGACCGTTGCTGTTTCCATCTCATCGGGTGTTGCACAACTCGTTTCGGCATATCCGCAATTGTTCGAATACCGCGTCTTGCTCTGTGTTGTCTTTGTGGCATTGATCACTGTCATCAACCTGCGCGGAGTACGTGAATCAGGCGCGGCGTTTGCCATTCCAAGTTATTTCTTCATCGTCATCATGTTCACAACCATCGGGACGGGTCTTTTTCGCATGTTCACAGGTTCGCTCGGCCCCGTGATTACCCCGCCTGCTCTTGAACATCACGGTGAGGTCATCTCCGGTGTGACAGCCTTCCTCCTGCTCCATGCCTTTTCCAGCGGCACCGCCGCGTTGACCGGCGTTGAGGCGATCTCGAACGGCACCACAGCCTTCAAGGAACCGCGCAGTCGCAACGCCAGCACCACCCTGATTTGGATGGCGTTCATCCTGGGTATGTTATTCATGGGCATCTCGTTCTTGACCAGGGAGATCAAGGCGGTACCATCCGAGGTGGAAACGGTCATCTCGCAACTGGCGCGCACGGTCTTTGATGGACAAGGCTTGTTCTACCTGCTCGTCATAGGCGGTACGACCGTCATCCTGATCCTCGCTGCAAATACAGCCTTTGCGGGCTTCCCGCGCTTGAGCGCCATGCTTGCCAGTGACGGTTTCATGCCGCGCCAATTGACGTTCCGCGGAAGCCGCCTCGTATATTCCTATGGCATTGTTTCACTTGGCGCGGTCGCCTCCATTTTGATCGTCGTTTTTCAGGCAAGCGTTTCGCGCTTGATACCATTGTATGCGATTGGTGTGTTTTTGTCGTTTACGTTGGCGCAATCAGGCATGGCTCGCCGTTGGTGGCGTTCCAGCAAACTCAAAAATGCCGTCAAGGTAACCGACACGGAACACGAATTGAAATACGATCCGCGCTGGATGCTTAAGATGTTCAGCAACGGGTTCGGGGCATTGTGCACCTTTATTGTCATGTGTGTCTTTGCAGTAACCAAGTTCAGTGACGGGGCATGGATCGTCCTGATCCTCACTCCAATCTTGATTGCCATCTTCCTCTGGATCAAGAAACATTACTCGGGTCTGGCGAACCGCTTGTCGCTGGAAAAATATGGTGAGCCGCCACCCTATAATATCCGCCACCGCGTGATCGTCCCCATCAGCAATGTGCATAAGGGAACCCTGGCCGCGCTTCGTTACGCGCGCATGTTGTCGGACGATGTGACAGCCGTCCACATCTCGATGGAACCGGCGAATACGGAAAAGGTCCAGCAAAAGTGGGAGACGTGGGGGCGCGGCACCCGTCTCGTGATCGTGGATTCTCCCTATCGCCTCTTCCTGGAACCGTTGTTGAACTACATCGATGATATTTTATCCAACCGACAACCCAATGAGACGGTCACCATCGTTGTCCCTCATTTCGTGCCGGAAAAACGCGTGCATAACGCCCTGCACATGCAAACGGCTGAAATGCTGAGGCGTGAACTACTGTCCACTCCGGGCGTTGTCATCACTGAAGTGCCTTATCAAGTCAGGTAAATAATCCTTCTTTAGGATAGCAAGGAGTAAGACCATGAATTTCATTGTTATTGGATGCGGACGTGTGGGATCGGAACTGGCGCATCATTTATTCAAAAGTGGACACCAGGTTGTCATTGTAGATGTCAACAAACAGGCTTTCAATCGCCTGCATCCCGATTTCCGCGGACGCACTCTGGAAGGGGAAGGGCTGGCTGAAAACGTGCTCGAACGCGCGGGGATCCGTGAAGCGGACGGGCTGGCGGCAGTCACAAATTCCGATGCACTCAATGCTGTTGTATCGCACGCGGCGCGAGAGTTCTTCAATGTGCCGGTTGTGGTTGCCCGAAATTATGATCCCAGCCTGCGCGGATTGATCGAAGCCTTTGGCTTGCAGACGGTCGGATCCACCACCTGGGGTGCGCAACGCGTGGAGGAGATGTTGATCAACCCCTCCGAGAAGGTTGTGTATTCAGCAGGCAACGGCGAAGTGGAAATTTACGAGGTTCGCATCCCTAAAGAATGGAACGATCACACACTTGGCGAGTTGCTGGGGCCGCTAAAAGAGTGTCGCCCGGTTGCTTTGACGAGGGCAGGCAGATCGTCCCTGCCTGAGGCGGATACCAAACTGCACACCGATGACCTGCTCAACGTCAGTTCCACGTTCGAAGGAATTGGAGAGTTGACGGCATGTCTATCCAGAAAGGCGGAGGCGTAACATGTTCGTACTGATTGCCGGTGGCGGGCGCACAGGGGCGCGTCTCGCCAATCTATTGCTTAACCAGAATTACAAGGTGCGTCTGATCGAGAATCGCCGCGACCTGCTGTCGCACTTGCACCAGGAACTTCCTACGGAGGTGATCTATGAGGGCCATCCTGTTGAACCAAACGTATTGGAAGCGGCTGGTGCGCGCGAAGCCCATGCCATTGCCGCGGTGACAAGCAATGATTCGCTCAACCTTGCAATGTGTTACCTTGCCAAGACCATGTTCAACGTGCCGCGTACGATTGCACGCGTCAATAACCCAAACAACGCCTGGCTCTTCAACGAAAAATTCCAAGTAGATGTGGCGCTCAACTCCTCTGATGTGCTTGCGCACCTGATCCAGGAGGAGATGTCACTGGGCGATATGATGACGCTGTTCAAGATCCGCCGAGGGCGTTATTCCGTGGTCGAGGAAAAAGTGCCCGCCGGCGCAAAGGTCATCGGTGTTGAACTCAAGGACATGGATCTGGCGGAGTATTGTGTTATTGCAGCCATCATCCGTGACGGCGTCATGACCCTGCCGCGCGGCGATAGCACGCTCCAGGAAGATGATGAGATCATCGCGGTTGCCAGCCCGGAAGGCGTACAAAAACTCTCGGAACTACTCGCCTTCCCCGTCTATCCTGTAAGAAATAGCAGGAAACAGGCAGAGTCCTGAATTGACCGAATCGAAACCCCTACGGTATAATGTCGTGCCTTGTTCTTGAAACAGGGCGATGCCGTATTAGCAATTATTTTTGAAACGAGGTAAGAAGGAATGCCAAAGAGAACGTATCAACCCAAAATTCGCCGTCGCGTGCGTGTGCACGGCTTCCGTAAGCGCATGTCCACGGCTGATGGGCGCGCGGTGCTAAAGCGCCGCCGCTTGCGCGGTCGCCACAAACTGACCGTTAAGATGAACGAACACGTAAAAAAGGTTCGCTGGTAAACAGCGCAACGAGTCTCGGGTGCAGAGAAGGTTCCGTCTGACCCGGTCCGAAGATTTCAAGCGGGTGCGGCGTTCCGGTAAGTCCTATGCCCACCCGCTTGTTGTGTTGATTGCGCTGAAAGGCGAGAAAAGCGAACAACCGCGCTTACGTGTGGGTGTTGCCGCCGGAAGGACAGTTGGCACAGCAGTGACCCGCAACCGGACCAAGCGACTCCTGCGCGAAGCGATGCGGAACTTGATCCCGAACATCGCATCAAATCTGGAACTGGATCTGATCCTGATCGCCCGCTCCGGGCTTGCCTCCGCCTCTTTAGAGGATACCCGTCAGGCTCTGCTTAATCTTTTACAACGCGCGCAGATCCTAACCCCGACATATGAATCCTGAATTCCACTTGCACGATTATTCCAATGAGCCTCGTCTGCGCGACATGCCACGCACGATCTGGAATCTGCCGCGCATAGCCATGCTTGCCTTGATCCGTTTATATCAAATGACGATCTCAAAGGGACTTCCGCCGAACACCTGCAGGTTTTACCCTTCCTGTTCGCATTATGGATACCAGGCTGTGTACAAACATGGCGTATTCAAAGGTTCTGCAATGGCGACCTGGCGTATACTAAGATGTAATCCGTTCAATCCCGGGGGTTACGACCCCGTTCCATAGGAGTACGATTTTTCAATGAGAAAGAAACTTTTGTTAATAACACTGGTTCTGCTTGGCGCTGTCCTTTTGAGCGCATGTGGTGGAGCCGTGCGCGGGACCACGTGGTCCGGTCTGTCTGCGGATGAGAACACCGCGTACCTGGCAGATGTGTCCCTTGTGTATGGGATTAATCTGAAGGATGGCAGGGAATTATGGCGCTTTTCCGATGCGGATGACAACAAGGCGCAGTTCTATGCCAGCCCGGTCATCACCCCGGATGGATTGGTGATCGTGGGGAGCGCCGCAGGCAACCATACTTTGTATGCGCTGGATCCAGCCGATCTTTTCACCAATGGTGAATTTAAAACCCCCAACATCGAATGGACATTCACTGGCGCGGACGGTTCATGGGTGGCGGCTCCTCTTATCGTGGATGATAGGCTCTTCGCCCCCAATGGGGACGGCAACTTGTATGTCCTTGACCTGACCGATGGGCGATCCCAGAAAC
>DATDAG010000466.1:0-2033 GCA_036525495.1 Anaerolineales bacterium | reverse complement strand
AAGAGAGGTTTGGTACAGGAGAAGACACTCCCGAATTGAGAGCGGCGCGTGCAGAGTGCCGTTCCATGGCGGAAAAGGAAGCCGTCGCGAAGTATCAGGCTCCCATTCAGCAAAAAGAGCATATCCGTATCACCTTTGATGCCTGTATGAAGGAGAAAGGTTATAACCAGTATGGAAAGAAAGTGAATTAACGAGGACTGCCTCTGGGTTTGCACCTGCTCTTTGGTGTTTGAATTTAATGAATTCCTATCGTGAGTCTTTTGTACCCATTCGAGGTTGGCTTGTTACTGACTGGAGTTCGCGAAGAAGTTGAAGGTCTCTTTCAGGCCTTCATCAAGAGCTTGAGTAGGTTGCCATCCGTGGTCCTTGTTGAATTTTCCGTAATCGATGGCGCTTCGGCGCTGTTCTCCCATGCGAGGCGGATTGTGCTGAGGGGAGAGGGCTTTGCCTGAGGCTTTGATAAGGCTTGCGGCGATGGTATTGACCGATGTTTCTTTGCCAGTCCCAATGTTGTAGATTCCCTTGCAGTTTTCTGACAGCGCCTTCACATTAGCGCTCACCACGTCGAAAACCGAAACAAAATCGCGTGTCTGTTCCCCGTCTCCAAAGATGACCGGTTGTTGATCCTTCAACAATTGTTTGCAGAAAATAGCGACCACACCCGCTTCTCCATGTGGATCCTGCCGCGGTCCATAGACATTACTGTAACGTGGGATCGTGGGTTGGATGTCGAAATTTTCCTGGTAATAGTTGAGGTATCGTTCCACGGTAAGTTTGGCGATGCCGTAGGGGCTCATCGGATGTTTCGGATGCTCTTCATCCGCCGGGTAATAATCCTGTTCTCCATAGAGCGCGCCCCCCGTCGAAGCAAAAATGAATTTACGTATCTTATGAGCGACGGCGAGTTCTAATAGTTTTAAACTGCCGACGATATTGATTTCGGCGTCGAATACCGGGTCAGCGACAGATTGAGTAACTGACATTTGCGCTGCGTGATGATTGATAGCTTCAATATTTTCCTTCTCGAAAATATCTTTCACTTCGTCATCCATCAGGTCCATTTCATAAAATGTCGCTTCCGGGTGTACCTGCTCCCGTTTACCGGTCGACAGGTTGTCCAGAACCACAACGCGGTGGCCTTCTCGAATGTAAGCATCAACGATATGTGAGCCAATAAAGCCGGCTCCGCCAGTTACTAGAATATTCATATTCGATTGTGGATAAAGGTTGCAGGAAATAGTTTCTTTCCAATAGTATAAGGTATATTTGTCAGGTATGTGGTGTAAATATTAAGAACTTCCCCTTCGCCGCAAAGAATTTCATCGTATTGAATAGTGATTGAGAGTGCAGGAATCCATGGGCAATGCATCGCAACAAAAACACCTGTTTTGTTTTGGTTTGGGGTTTACCGGATCGGCACTGGTGCGGGAGCTACGAACCAGAGGCTGGATGGCATCGGGAACCTGCCGCGAAAATTCTCAAAAAGATATTTGGGCCGATAACGGAGTTCAATCTTATTGCTTTGATGGCAAGGGAAGTTCCAAGGAGTTGGAAAATGCCGTGCGCGAGGCAAGTCATGTGTTGGTCACCATTCCTCCTCAAAGAGAGGCCGGGGACGTGGTTCTCAGTCATTTTAAAGAAATTCTAATGGACAGTTCGCGATTACGATGGCTTGGATATCTGTCAACTACGGGGGTGTACGGCAATCGTAACGGGGACTGGGTGGATGAAGGCTCTGGATTGAAGCCGGGGTTTGATCATCAGCACAGGCGTGTGGATGCGGAGGAACAATGGCGCGGCTTCTTTCGGGAACATCAAGTTCCGGTTCACATTTTTCGTTTGGCCGGAATTTACGGTCCGGGACGCAATCTTTTACTGAGAGCCCGACAGGGGGTTGCCCGGCGCATCGATCAACCGGGTCTGGTGTTCAATCGCATTCATGTGGAGGACGTGGTTCAGGTACTGAGTGCATCGATGGATCACCCCAGTCCGGGAGAAATTTACAATGTCTGCGATGACGACCCATCTTCTCC
>DATDAG010000465.1:0-2529 GCA_036525495.1 Anaerolineales bacterium | reverse complement strand
CTGCGTAACTTCATCGCGGGTGATATGATCTTTGGCGTTGGTTTGGCTGTAATGCTGGTGGGGTTCGTTATCTGGGGTATCAATCGTGTGGTGACACTTCAAAGCCTTGAAGAGATCCAACCTACCGCGCCGTCCATTTCGGATGTATTGCTGGCATCGCCGGATCCATCCCTCTTGATTGCGACGCCAACATTGTTACCTGTCGAATCTTTCCTCGAAGCGGCAACGCCGACGATCATCATCCCAACGATCAATATCAACGTCAGCGTGCAGGTCAGCCTGGTGGCGGTCGAGCGGACGTATATGCGCGTAATCGTGGATGACGAAGTGGTTTTTGAGGGCAGGGTCATACCGGGGAACGCGTACCTGTTCGAGGCGGAGGACCAGGTCGAAGTCCTGGTGGGAAGCGGCGCCGCGATCCGCATTGCGTATAATGGGCGCGATCTCGGTCTGATGGGTTCCTTTGGCGAGATCGTAAATAACATCTATCGTGCGGATGAGGTTATCACACCGACAGCGTTGCCGACCGCGAGCCCAACCAACACTGTTCCGCCTTCGCCGACGTTGCGATCAACGATCACGCCAGTCCCTTCGAACACTCCGTTGCCGTAACAACCAAAATTTTAGAGGTAATTTCTTTGACTAAAAATACTTTTCATCTTGTTTCGCTTGGCTGCGCCAAAAACACCGTTGACTCGGATTCCATGGCGCAATTGCTTCTCCGTGACGGTTACCACGCGGTGGATGACCCTTCTCGCGCAAATGTGTTGATCGTAAATACCTGCGGCTTTATCGGACCCGCGAAGGAAGAATCGATCAATGTGTTGCGTGAACTCGCGGTGGGGAAGAAGAATAATCAGATCCTGATCGCGGCAGGCTGCCTTACACAACGCTATGGTTCGGAAGTGGCGACGAAAGTCCCCGGCGTGGATGGTGTGCTCGGCACGCGCCGCTGGATGGATATTGTCCAGGTTGTGCGCGAACTTCGCAAAGGTCCACACCCCGAGCCGTTGTATCACCTGCCTGACGAAGCGAAGACTGTCGGCAGGGATGAGCATGAAGCGATGCGAGTCTCTGTGGCGGGCGCAAGCGCATATCTCAAAGTGGCGGACGGATGTCGCCGTCCGTGCGCGTTCTGTGCCATCCCGCTAATTAAGGGGACAGCCGTTTCGCGCCCGGTTGAGTCCATTGTGGATGAAGCGCGTCGGTTGCGCGATATGGGTGTGCTTGAGTTGATCCTCATCGCGCAGGACACGACGGATTATGGTCACGACCTGGGGATGAAGGATGGGCTTGCGATCTTATTGGAGAAACTGACAGTTGATGTTCCCGATATGGATTGGATCCGTATCATGTATGCTTATCCCGGCTATGTGACGGATCGTCTTATTGACGTGATGGCTTCGAGCAAGCAGGTTCTGCCTTATCTCGATATGCCTCTGCAACACGCGCATCCCAAGACTCTCTACCGCATGAAGAGACCGTCCAATATCGAGTGGGTGCATAAGACGCTGGGAAAGATGCGTTCAAGAATCGATAACTTAGCGATCCGGACCACGTTCATTGTTGGCTATCCGGGCGAGACGGTAGAGGAGTATCAAGCATTATATGATTTTGTTCAGGAAATCCGTTTCGACCGTGTGGGAACGTTCCAATTTTCGTTCGAGCCGGGGACAACCAGCGAGCCTCTCGGCGACCCGGTCCCTGCGGAGGTGAAACAGGAGCGCTTCGAGCGCCTGATGGAACTGCAACAGGGCATTTCGATGCAGGTCAATCAGACATATGTCGGCAAGGTGCTGGATGTCCTGGTCGAGGGCCGCGATAAGGGGATTGCCATTGGGCGATCTTATCGAGATGCGCCGGAGATCGACGGATTGGTGTTCATCGAAGGCGATGCGAAAATCGGTGATATTGTACCGGTCAGGGTCACGGGGGCGATGGCGTACGACTTGACCGGTGCGCCTGCCCCCTCCCTAATAAACTTGTAATTTTAAAGTTTACTCTTTTGCAAGAGTATGTTCGTTTCTTGGTATTATCGGGCATAATTTGGGACAGAGGTTCATATGAATAAACAATTCTTATATATCGGTTTGGCACTTACGATGGTCTTGATGACCGGTGTGCTCACAGCGGCGGTTCCCTCATCAGATGTCCCGGTTGTTACTTTCACGCTTGAACAGGGATTACCTGACATCATGAAAATTGGTGAATCGTATACGGTCGTTGTGCGTGTTGACAGTACTGTCCCATTTAACGTTGCACAGGCGATGCCGGACCTGCAATATCCGGGCAAGGGAGTGGTGCATGTCAAAGGCGGTGACCATGCCGGCAGCGGCACAAGTGCAACTGTTGAGGTGACATTTATGGCCAAGACCGATACGTCCAAGCTGCCCAACGGTGAAGACCTCGTGGCAGTGGTTGTTGGCGCACGTTTTAAAGGCGGTGTAGTTTTTGGGGAACGGTTTGAATTTGCAGTGACAGTGGCAGAATAAAACGTCAGATTTGATAAAGTTCGTAAACAGGAACAGC
>DATDAG010000464.1:0-5954 GCA_036525495.1 Anaerolineales bacterium | reverse complement strand
GACGAAGTTATGGAAAGTCTACACTTGACACGACATGCAACTTGCCCAAACTGGAATTACACCATTCAACCACGACACGCTATGGCTGTGGCTGAGATCGGTTGTTAAAGTACGGAAGTTGTTTTTACAGGACTGCTAAGTATTAGAAGATGTCAAATTGGTATCGCATAGAGAATGGGGTCATCAAATCCAAAACGCCTGCCGGTGAACGGCAGCGTCAAGAGAATGAAAGCGAGTGATACCGCCCAACATTTACAGGTCACGTCTCGGTGGTCGAGTAGCGGAGCGTATCGAGACCAGAAATGACCTACTACTTTAACGGAAACATCGCCTCCAGCCCTCTCCACACATCATCCCGCCAGGCGGTGTAGTTGTGCCCGCCTATATATTCGCGGTAACTTACGTTGTATCCGTTCTCTTTCATTAGCGCGGACATACGACGATTGTCTTCGAGTAAAAACTCAAGTTTTCCAACATCCATCCAGATTTGAATTTCAGGTGCGTGTTTGTGTTTAACAAGGTCAACTGTTGCGAAGTCTCGCCCATCCAGTGCGGAGATTCCCGATTGGCTTAACACTTTCCCGAAAATATCGGGCAGGCGTAAGCCTGTGTACAGTGACATCAAGCCTCCCGCCGAAGCACCCAACACCCCAAATGCGCCAGGGTGTTTGTTGACATCGAGGAGTTTCAACTTTTCACGTGCCAGCGGTAGGACGATCTGCTCCACCCAGTTAAGGGGTGCATCGGAGCAGGCGTATTCCACACTGCGCCATCGTCCACCGTTGTGGAGGAATGCCATCGCGATCGGCTGGATGCGTTTCTCCGCGATCAGGTTATCCACGATGACAGCCAGTTTGCCGCGTTGCAGGTAATCCTGTCCATCGTACACGACCAGCAAGGGAACGGGTTCCTTGACCGGCGGGCGATAAAGATAAATGGTGCGTTCGTAATCATCACGAAGCAAGCCAGTATCCACCCGGTGACTGGATAATGCGCCGGGCGTCACATCCGCGCGGCGCATGGGGAACGGCGACGGCATGGTCTCTGGCATGTAGAAGAAGTTGTTGCGTGCGCCCATGCCGTTGTTCACACTTTTTTTGTTCAATGGGTCGAGAAAGTTCCTTTGTGTGACCGGGTCATGGAAGGCATATTCAACATAAGCGTCGCGGGGAACGGTCAGGGTACAGTACCAGATCGGTTTGGACGAATCAGGCACAAATCGGGGAGAGACGCGTTTGAACCGCCTGGGGCTATCGTCCCAGTGATTAATATCGCCCGTCAGGTACGGCGCGGATTCCCCTTCCCAAATAAATGTGGCGCGGTCGCCCTGAATGACGGGATTACCTGAACGGAACGCACGTTGGATGATCGAGTTCGATACGGTCATTTGGTGAAGACGCCCATCAACTCGCCCCGCGCGAGGATGTGACCGATCATTGCCTTTTCGAGTTCGCCTTTGCTCGCGCCGGGAGAGATGGCGAGCATTTCGTCGAGCGCGTAGAGTTTGAAGAAGTAACGATGTGTGCCGCTCGGCGGGCACGGACCGCCGTAGCCTGTTCTGCCCCAACTGTTGTTTCCGCTCATGCTTCCATCAGGAAGTGTGTCATTGGCGGGGAATGATTCGAGCAAGCCGCGTGCCGAGGCTGGGATATTGAACAATACCCAATGTATCCACGTGCCGCCGGGCGCGTCGGGGTCGTCCATGATGAGTGCGAACGATTGTGTGCCTGCCGGTGGTTCGCCCCACGTGAGCGCAGGCGATATATCTTTGAGAGAGGATGCCGCATCACCTACACATGAATACTGCGGCGGGATGGGGGCTTCGTGCTCGAATGCACTGCTCGTCAGTTCAATGGATAAAGTTACATCTTCTGTCAGCGGGTCGGGTATTGTTTGTTCTGTTGTTACGGGTGAGGAAGGCGCACACGCTGATAATACGATCGATGTCAACAGTAAAAAATATAAAGTTATTCGTCTCATTTCAGATCCTCTCTTTCCACTCCATCGAATTGCAGGATGAAATCTGGTCCATAGGCAAGCGACGGAGTTTGAAACCCGGTTTTGTATTCATCGTTCAATATGCGCTTCATGATCTCGACCGTGGTCAGCGCGGTACACCAATAACCTTCCGGGACTCGCAGCTTCGCGCGCACGACCTGACCCGCATCTCGCATCTCTCCGACCATCAGGCTGAATCCGTTTTCGTTCTTTTCGCGCGAAGGTCCAGGCGGAAGCACAAAACCAATAAGCCACTTTAGCAGATTCCGCACGGGACGTGAATAGACCAACGGTCCGATGGTCCGTGAAAGTTTCAAGAATTGGATGACAAAACGCGGGAAGGCAAAATACGTTTCAATGTTCGGGACTCCGGTGCTGTAATACGCCGTGGACACATCTCCCCAGCCGACAGAAACGACCCGCACAGGTCCGCGCCCAAAATCCTGTTCGAGTACCCGCCATGCAGGCGGAACTTGAATGACTTTACCTTCTTTGCGGATGCGTCCCTGGCGATGCATGTTCTCGACACCTGAACGCGCCGTCCCGCGCGAGACCCCGCCTCCGATGCCGCGCAGGAACAAACGGAAATGGGTCGCGGCTGGCAGTTGCCCCTTCAAATACACCGCGAGACAATCGGATGGAACAACGTCAAATCCTCCACCGGGCATGAGCATGATGTTCGCTTGTTTCGCTTCATCGCCCATCTTTGCCAGCGCTTCGAATCCTTCGATCTCCCCGCTGATATCCACATAATGTCGCTTCGTGCGGATGCACGCCTCCGCCATCTGTCGGAATGTCAACACGAACGGACCGGCGCAATGTAACACAGCATCCACTTCCAATAAAGCAGAATCCAATTTTTCTGTTTCAGCGAGAGAGAACGTGCGATATTCGAGATCGTATCGTTCTGCCTGATTGCGCAGTTTCTTTTCATCACGCCCCGCAAGGACGGGACGCATCCCCTCTCTGACTGCCAACTCAACGATAAGCCGTCCCGTATATCCGTACGAACCGTAAATAAGAAAATTACCCATGTTCCTCCTGAATAAAAAAGGCCCTGAAGGTTCAACCTTCAGAGCCAATTGTATACTACTCGCCTTTACGCTTCGACAGGCGATGGTCGAGCTGAAGGACAGCCGTCTCGCGTGCTTCGATCATCTTCAGGCTGGCAAGGATCTCAGCAGCGTTGCTTTCCTCCTCCACCTGTTCGGTGATGAACCACTGCAGCATTACCTGCGAAGGATAGTCCTTCTCCTTCAACGCCAGTTCATACAGTTCGTTGATGGATGCGGTCACCTTTGCTTCGTGCGCAGCGACCTCCTCGACCACTTCAAGGTTTGAGCCCCAGTCGGTCTTTGGCGCATCGATGGCTTTGAGTTCCACTCGTCCGCCGCGCTCAAGAATGAAATCATAGAACTTCATGGCGTGTTCGCGTTCCTCGTTTGCTTGAATGCGCATCCAATTCGCGAAGCCCGGCAGGTTTTTATCCTCGAAATACGCCGCCATCGAAAGATAGAGATACGAAGAAAACAGTTCCTTGTTAATTTGTTCGTTCATTGCATCTTGCATTACTTTATTTATCATATGAACCTCCGACGTTTATTATATTGACTCAGGATAAGAATTTTATAAGACAAAGGATACCAGTCAGGATGACGACCCACACACCCACCACAAACGCGAATCCGACATACCCCACGCTTCTTCCCGGACCTTGAGCCTGCCGCACCGTTTCACGAGCCTCCTCCAAGGCGTCAGCAGGGATCAACCGGATCGCCAGCGCGATCCCTGCAGGGACGATGATCACATCATCGAGATACCCCAATATCGGAATGAAATCAGGGATCAAGTCAATGGGGCTGAGCGCGTATGCGACAGTGCAAATTGCAATCACCTTTGCATACCACGGTGAACGCGCGTCTTTCGCCGCGAGATAGACAGCGAAGACTTCGTTCTTTAACGCACGAGCACGGGATTTTAAATCTTCGAACATTTTTTATAAGGGCGGGATCTTCCCACTCAAATAGGGTTCGTTACAATCCCTCATTCCCAAATACAAACAGGTCGTTGATCGACTCGTGATGGAAATTATGACGAATCGCATCAGCAAAGATCGAACCGACGGGAAGCACGGTCAGTTTTGGGTTTCTGTTTTCGAGCGGATTATGAACCGTATCTGTTGTAACGATCTCACTGATCTGGGGAATCTCCGCCAGCCTTTCCAGTCCGCCGCGTGTGAATACTCCATGAGTACAAATGACGGTGATGTCCTCCACGCCTTCGTTGATCAGGACCCGGGTCAACTCCGCGATGGAACCGCCCGTAGCGATCTCATCGTCGTAAATCAATGCTCGTTTATTCCCCTGCACCTGGTTGCCGACCAGCCCGCTGATGATGACTTCTGTATCCGAGATGCGTTCCTTGTTCCCGGCTGCAATCGGCAGGTCCAGGCTTTTTGCGAAGCGGGCGGCGGATTTCGCCGATCCCATGTCTGGAGCGACAACGATGTGATCTGCCAGGTCGCGTTCATTGAGGTATTTTTGGAAGACCGGGCGCGCGCTGAGCGGGTCAGTCGGCACGGCAAAGAACCCATGCACTTGCGGCGAGTGGAACATCATGCTCATTACGTGTGTTGCCCCGGCAGTCTGGATCAGGTCCGCGACGAGGCGGGCTGTGATCGAGATGCGCGCCGCGTCCTTTTTATCCGAGCGCCCGAACGAGTAATACGGAATGATGGCATGCACTTCCGATGCGGCCGCGCCGCGCGCAATATCCAGCATCATCAACAACTCCATCAAATGATCGTTGACCGGCTGAGACAGCGACTGCACAATGTACACGCGGCGGTACCGTACAGTATCCCCGAGTTGGATGTAAAGATTGTCATTGCTGAAACGGGAAATGTGCGTATCATCCAAAGGGACGCCAAGCGCACTGGCAATACTCTCTGCCAAAGGTCTGTTCGAACTCCCGCTAAAGAAGCGGACTTCATCTGCCGGGATCGGGTTTTGGGTCATCCTGTCATCCTGTCATCCTCATAAAGATGTTTTATTGAACCGTCCCATCTTACCCCCACTTCATAGGAAGTGGAAGATAATTCCACTGCGCTATGCGATTGTCTTTTGTATTTTCCACGATGTGGATTTGTCATTGCTGTCAGTCTGCACTGCCCCCAACTTCTCAAGCAGGCGTTTCGACGCAGGGTTCTCCACATCGGTTGCCGTGACCGTATGGCAAAATGGGTGCGTGAACGCCCAGCCGATCAATGCCTGTACGGCTTCTGTCATATAACCTTTGTTTTGATACCCGGGATCAATACCGTAGCCGATCTCCGTCGAACCTTCCGCATTTGGGTAGCCTTTGAATCCCAACATCCCTGCGCCAACGTTTTCCTTCTTGATGACGATTAGCCAATAGGTGAACCACGCATGTTGGGATTCGTCTGCCGTTCGCATCTTTTCGACCTTCATCCTGATCGCGCGCTGGACACGGTCTGTGACAAACTCACGTGTGATCTGTAATTTCAACTTGTTTTCAAGTGCGGAAAAATCCAATAGACACAATTCAAGTTGTTGCTTCGTGAGTTCAATCAAGCGTAAACGCTGCGTTGGTAATTCGATCATCGGTCCCTGCTGATGCGAGGTATCCATCGCGGAACATTGTTGAGATATTCTTCATATGCCGTGCCAAACTTTCTTTTCAAGACAGGTTCTTCATAGAACATCACAAACAAATGTGCCGCCGTGAAGAACACAAATGGCGCAACGATCAACGGTAATGATGGTGACCAAAGTATCCAGCCAAACAAGGCAAGGATTCCCGCTGCATACATAGGGTTGCGCACGAAACGGTAGGGTCCCACAATGACCAGTTCTTTGGGCGGATCGATCGGCGCGGGTGTACCTCTGCCGTCGGCGATGAAGATCCAGAAACACCAGATCATGACCGTCCAACCG
>DATDAG010000463.1:0-2303 GCA_036525495.1 Anaerolineales bacterium | reverse complement strand
GTTGGACGCGACGACACACATCACACCTTCTTCGAGATGCTCGGCAACTGGTCGTTTGGCGATTACTACAAAAAGGAAGCCATCGCCTGGTCCTGGCAGTTGCTCACCGATGTCTGGGGCTTGCCGAAGGACAAACTCTACGCCACTTGCTTTGAAGACGACAAGGGTAATGTTCCCCGGGATGATGAAGCCGCGGACATCTGGAAGGATCAGCCCGGATTCGACTCATCTCACGTTCTATTTTTCGGACGCAAGGAAAACTTCTGGCAAATGGCAGAGTTCGGTCCATGTGGACCCTGTTCCGAAATCCATATCGATCTCGGTGAAGAGCGCGATAACATGCGCGGCACTGATCACGTCTGCGGCGTGAACGGTGAATGCACGCGCTACCTCGAACTGTGGAATAACGTCTTCATCCAATACAATCTTTTTGAAGATGGCCGCCTCGAGCCGCTTCCTGCCAAACATGTGGATACCGGCATGGGCTTCGAGCGCATCGTCTCGGTCTTGCAGGGCGTTGATTCAAACTACAAAACAGACCTCTTTGCTGCCTCGCTGGATGTCCTCCGCTCTCTCACGGGTCACACCGAAAAAGAAATGCTCGCCGACTTCACACCCTACCGCGTCATCTGTGATCACGTTCGTTCCGCCGCTTTCCTCATCGCCGATGGCGTTGTCCCCGGCAACGCGGGGCGCAACTATGTGACGCGCATGATCATACGCCGCGCCGCGCGTTTCGGCACCAAGATCGGGCTTCACGAACCCTTCCTTGCCAAAGTGGCACAGGCTGTGATCGATTACTATGGCGACTTCTACGCCGAACTGAAAAAGACCCAGACGTCCATACTCGATCATTTGACCCGGGAGGAAGTCCGCTTCGCGCGTACAATCGAGGCTGGTACCAACCATTTACAGAATCTACTCTCCACTCTTCAATCCTCTAATTCTCAACTCCTGGACGGTCATAAAGCCTTCGACCTCTACGCCACCTATGGACTTCCCTTCGAGATTTCGCGCGACATCGCTCGTGAACAAGGGCTCGACGTGGACGAAAAGGGATTCAATGAAGCAAAAGAGAAACATGCCCTCGCATCTGGCGGTGGAAAAGCCATGGGAAAGGCGGGTGGTGAAGATGCTGAATTCTTTGCCGGTATCTTGAAAGACCTTCAATCGAAAAACAAACTCGGCAAAGACGGTGTTGAATACGATCCCTACAACACTCCGCGCGTGGAAGGGGAAATTCTTGCCCTGGTTACCGAAGGCGGCAAGTCAATTGACTCAGCCTCCCTCGACGATCTGGTCGAAGTCATCCTCCCCAAAACAGGCTTCTACATCGAAGCGGGCGGTCAGGTGGACGATACAGGATATATCCGTGGCGAAGACTGGGAGATAGAAGTAAATGCCATGCGCCGCGCATCTGCCGGGGTTATCGTTCACATTGGGACGGTCATCTCCGGTCAACCAAAAGTGGGCGATAAGTGTCTTGCCGAAGTGGATACGATCCGCCGCCACGACATCATGCGAAATCACACAGCAACTCACCTGCTCCACAAGGCATTGCATGAAGTTCTGAGTGATCAGGCAAAGCAGGCAGGCTCGCTTGTCGCGCCGACTCATTTACGCTTCGACTTCAACCATCCCGAAGCCATGACCCCTGAGCAGATCGAGCGCGTCGAGCGCATCGTCAATGAAGCGATTGCCGCCGATATGCCGGTCCACAAGCAGATCAAGTCATTGGACGACGCCAAAAAGGAAGGCGCGATGGCGTTGTTCGGCGAGAAGTACGGAGAGACGGTACGAACGATCAGCATTCTGGAATCCGACAGTTCTACTGTCGGAAAATACTCCTACGAACTTTGTGGCGGCACACATCTCGAACAGACATCTGATATCGGTGTATTTCTCATCACCAGTGAAGGATCGGTTGCATCCAATGTCCGCCGTATTGAAGCGGTGACCGGGCGCGGCGCGTACGAGTTGATCCAAAAACGCTTTAAAACTCTCAAGCAAACTGCGAGCGCGTTGAAGACCTCCTTGGACGAAGTCCCTGCAAAGGTGGATGCGTTGCGGGATGAGGTTTCTGGTTTGAAGAAAGAACTTGCCAATTTGCGCGCTCAACAAGCTCTTTCGACTTTCAACCTGCACCTTGAAAACGTTCAATCTGTTAAGGATGTAAACTTCTTGGGGATGGAAGTTCATGATGCGAACGCAGATACGCTCCGTACGCTTGCCGATAAGTTTCGCGAGAAATATCCCAAAGCGGGGACGGCTGTTCTCGTAACGGGATCAACTGTCATCGCAGT
>DATDAG010000462.1:0-5414 GCA_036525495.1 Anaerolineales bacterium | reverse complement strand
TTCACGCCCAATGGTCGTTGTTCTATCCGATGATGTTGGTGCAACGCAGAACGACCCTGCTCCGTGGGTTGGGAAGACTTCCAACTCATCAGGCAATTTAAGCAGCTTATCGTGGATCGTGTGGTAAAGATGGCGCGCAAGCGGCTTACTGAGATCATGACCGAGCAAATCCGTCCGCGCCGCGCCGCCAACGATCAACGCACCGCCGCTGAATATTGCAGATGGTGTTTTGTTGTCAGGTTCGACAATGAGGAAAGAAATATGTTCTGGTGTGTGACCTGGTGTATTCATCACATGGATTTGGAACGCGCCAAGGTCTATGATGGATTTTTCATCCAGAGGTTTGTGCTCGAAGCCCACCTTTGCCTCCGCGCTCGCGCCGATGACCGCCTTCGTTTGATGCGCGATCTCGCGGTTGCCGGAGACAAAGTCCGCGTGCAGGTGGGTGTCGAGGACATACGTTAGTTGAATCCCATGCTCAGACACCATGTGCAGATATCGGTCCACATCGCGAAGCGGATCTATTAATATCCCCTTTTTTGTATCGTGCGATCCGATCAGGTATGCCGAGTTGCCGAGTCCTGTATCTACAAAAGGTTCGATAAAATAGTTTGCCATGTAGGAATTATACATCCCTTTGATCGGGTTGTTATTCATCCCCGTTTTGCTGTTGTATCAATTCGGAGAGCGGCACCTTCGCCGACCGCTTGTACGCAGATTGATCGAGGAACTTGCTGATGCAACATCGCAGATCAAGGTGCGCGGTGCGTTCACCTTGATGATCGCGTTCGTCGTATTGGCAGAATTGATCGGCGCGGAGTTGATCCTTGGCGCATTTCTAGGTGGCGTGCTTGCTTCCCTGCTGAGCGAACCGCACGACGAGAAGATCCGCCATAAACTGGATGCGATCGGATTTGGTTTCTTTGTGCCGTTGTTCTTCGTTTATGTAGGTGTTCAATTTGATTTGCAGGCGTTCCTGAATAATCCCGGTTCATGGGTCCTGCTCCCAATCCTTTTGGTAGCGGTATTCGCGATCAAGATCGTGTCAGCTCTCGTATTTCGATTCGCATATTCATGGCGCGAGTCGTTCTCCAGCGGGATGTTGCTATCTGCCAGGCTGTCTCTTATTATTGCTGCTTCTTCCATTGGAGTGCGGTTGGGCACGATAAGCGAATCGACCAATGCTGCCATCATCCTGATCGCTGCGTTGACAGCGATGTTTGCGCCCTTGGGTTTTAACTCACTGGTGGCTATGCCTGACGAAAAGAAGAGTCGCGCCAAACTGATCTATGGAGGTAGTGAACTTGCGGTTCAGGTTGGCAAGGAATTGCGAGCCCATGGCGATGAAGTGGTATTCATTGAATTGTTTGCCGATAGCGCAGAGCGCTGCGCGAAGAGGGGTTTGTCGTTTTGAATGGCGGCAGGTCTTTGTCGACGATGATAGAGTCGATACCTGCTATCTATGTGGACGCGTTTATCGCATTGGGCTCGACAGATGATCGGAATCTGGAAGCCTGTCGGGTTGCGCGGGCGCATGGTGTGGAACATATTCTTACGTTTGTCGCCGAACCGATACGCGTTCCCGATTTTCGAGGTTTGGGTGTGCAGACTTTGACTCCATCCCTGCATCGTAGTTCGTTGCTGGCATTGATGGCGCGTAATTCGGCCATATTCTCGTTGATGACATCAACGGAAGATGAGCGTGACCTGCGCGAATTTATCGTATTCAATTCAAACCTGAACGGAAAACGATTAATGGATATGAATTTCCCAGCCGATTCGCGCGTGCTCGCCATCCGTCGAGATGACGAGTTGCTGATTCCGTATGGAACAACGAAGCTTGCAACAGGCGATCACCTTACGATCATTGGGAACCTTGAGTCTCTTCCAGAGTTGGAGAAATTGTTGGAGAAGTGGTAGGAAATCTTTCGCTGTATAATGGTGTCAGACAATGAAACGGAGTTTTAGATGATTTCTAACCACAAACGAAATCCCGGCGTGCCTCTTGACCTGGACTGGGTGATGGGCGCGCACGTCAACAAAAGCGCTGTCGAGCGGCGCGTAGCCACTATGCCTCTCCGTAGAACTGTGAAAAAGGATTGGCAGGCGGCATGGCTCTTGCGTGCCGTCACCTGCATTGACCTGACAACACTGGCAGGCGATGACACGCCTGGACGTGTGAAACGTCTATGTGCCAAGGCCAAAGTTCCCATTCGACCTGATATGCTGGAAAGGCTCGGTGTGGACGGCGAGCAGATCACCGTTGGCGCAGTGTGTGTGTACCCCAATCGTGTCGCGGACGCGGTCCATGCGCTTCAAGGCTCGGACATTCCAGTTGCCTCTGTTGCGACAGGTTTTCCTGCGGGACAGACTCCTCTGCCACAGCGCATTCAGGAGATCGAGCAAGCCGTGGAAGCGGGCGCTCGCGAAATTGACGTGGTCATTGCCCGCAATTATGTGTTGACTGGCGATTGGCAGGCGATGTACGACGAGTTACAGCAATTCCGCATAGCCAGTGGGGAAGCACACATGAAGACCATTTTGGCAACAGGTGATTTGGGAACTTTGAAACAAGTCTATCAGGCCAGCCTTGTAGCGATGATGGCAGGCTCGGACTTTATCAAAACATCCACCGGTAAAGAACCAACTAATGCAACTCTCGAAGTGAGTCTCGTGATGACGCGTGCCATCCGTGAGTATCTCGAGCGATACGGCTACAAGATCGGATTCAAGCCCGCAGGCGGGATCAGTTCCTCGAAACAGGCAATGGCTTGGCAATCGTTGATGAAGGAAGAACTCGGCGACGATTGGCTGATGCCCGACCTGTTCCGCTTTGGGGCGAGCAGTTTGCTAACCGATCTCGAACGACAGTTGTATCATTACATTACGGGTCACTACGCCGCGAAACATCACATGCCGATGGGATAGGTACTGTTCGAATCAAATGACCATCGAAGTAAAGAACGTAAAGAATAAACCGACTGACGCAGAACTAACAGCCGAGTCGGCAACTTCGGAAATTCATGACTATCTTGATATCCGTCAGCAGCGGCGTTGGGCGTTTCCGCGTGCAGCGTTGGTGGGCTTGTTGGCGGGTTTGGTCGCTTTAGCCTTCCGCGCTGCGCTGATTGGCATGGACACCCTGCG
Organism: Anaerolineales bacterium; assembly: GCA_036525495.1. Lineage (GTDB taxonomy): Bacteria > Chloroflexota > Anaerolineae > Anaerolineales > Villigracilaceae > Defluviilinea. Next base: position 2,267 of record DATDAG010000462.1, on the reverse strand, counting down.
TCATACAATGATTGACGTTGCCCATAGTTTTTCTGTTTTGGGCTGGGTTCTACCTGTGTTGTTTACGGCAGTTGGGGCAGTTGTCGCAGTAATCATGGCTCGTCGGTTTGCCCCCGAAACAAGTGGAAGCGGCATACCCCATCTTGAGGCTGTTTTACACCGCATCCGTGCCTTGGATTGGAGACAAGTTCTGCCGGTTAAATTTGTTGGCGGTATCCTTGCCATTGGCGGAGGATTGGCTCTCGGGCGGGAGGGTCCGACAGTCCAGATGGGAGGCGCAGTCGGAGACGCGGTATCGCGTCTGTTGAAAGTGTCTGGGCGAGAACGCCGCACGTTGATTGCTGCAGGCGCAGGCGCAGGCTTGGCGGCCGCTTTCAATGCGCCGTTATCGGGCCTGGTCTTTGTCTTGGAGGAAGTACGACGCGATTTTCAGCCGATCGTTTTTGGAGCGGCATTCATCGCGGCAGTGATCGCAGATATTGTTGCCCGTATCGGCGCTGGACCTTTTCCTGTATTCAGCGTCCCGAGCTATCCGAATCCGCTTTTGCCTTCTCTCATAGTCTTCACGGTGCTGGGAATAGTTGCGGGCGTGTTGGGTGTTGTATTCAACCGCGGTTTACTTGGCACGATGAACTTGTATGCGCGGATACCGAAAGAATATTTTCTTCCCACTGTCGCATTGACGGGCGGGATCGTTGGCCTTGTGGGCTGGTTTTCACCATTATCGATCGGCAGTGGACATACTCTTGCAGAGTCTGCGCTTAAAGGGGAATTACTTTTAAGTGCCATCCCACTCTTCTTTGTTGTTCGATTCTTGTTGACAACAACCAGTTACAGCACAGGCGCGCCTGGTGGCATCTTTGCTCCGCTGCTTGTGTTAGGCGCGTTGATCGGTCTTGCGATTGGCACAATAGCAAATATGATCATGCCCGCTGTTGCTCCTATACCCGCTGTGTTTGCGGTGGTCGGGATGGCTGCATATTTCACAGCCATCGTCCGAGCACCATTGACAGGCATTATGCTTATCGTTGAAATGACAGGTAATTATTCCCTGCTTCTGCCATTGCTTGTCAGTTGTTTTTGTGCATATGCCGTGTCTGAATACATGAAGGATCTGCCGATTTATGAAGCCCTGCTGGAACGTGACTTGAACAGCAGCGGTGATGCGGCTATACTGAAAGCACCCACCGTTGTAGAATATATCATACAGGATGGAGCGCCTTTTGCCGGAAGAGAGATTCGTTCTCTCGGACTTCCCGCCGGTTGTATCCTTGTCCGCTGTTCAGATGGCAAGCGCGAGTGGGTGCCAAAAGCAGACACCCGCCTCCAACCTCACATGCGGATCACTGCGGTCATCGCGGTAGAGGCGGCAGATTCAATAAAGACCCTCCGCCTGGGCTGTGAAGCGGTAAAACATCACATGCCGATGGAATAGGTACTCTGTTGGTCGAGTACGAAGGTATCGAGACCAACGATAACAAGTAAGCCCAAATTAACAAGTTGGCTTGAAATGTGTGGTCTCGATATGCCCTCAAAGAGCATTTGGGTTACTCGACCACCGAGATAGGATGTAAATATGAGCACATTACTTGAAATCTTCAAAACCATGGAGTACGGACCTGCACCTGAGTCGCCTGATGCGGTCAAGGCATGGCTGGATGAGCATAACCGCAAGTTCGGGTTGTTCATCAATAACGAATGGATGACGCCGAAGGGCGCGAAGTATTATCCTTCGTATGACCCGTCGAATGGGGAGTTGTTGGGGGAGACGGTGCAGGCTGGGAAGAAGGAAGTCGATGCCGCGGTTGGGGCGGCGCGGGAGGCTTTTGGAACATGGAGCAAGACTCCAGGTGTCGTCCGTGCACGGTATATGTATGCGATTGCGCGCAACATTCAAAAACATCATCGCTTGCTGGCCGTGCTTGAGTCGATGGATAACGGCAAGCCGATCCGCGAGTCGCGGGATATTGATGTGCCACTATTGGCGCGTCATTTTTATTATTATGCAGGCTGGGCGCAGTTGATGGAGACCGAACTGCAAGACTATCAACCCGTTGGTGTAGTGGGGCAGATCATCCCGTGGAACTTCCCGTTGTTGATGCTGGCATGGAAGATCGCGCCTGCCATCGCAATGGGCAACACGGTCGTGTTGAAACCTGCTTCGTACACACGTCTCTCGGCGTTGTTGTTTGCGGAGATCGTTGCCGAGGCAGGAGTGCCCGCAGGGGTGGTCAATGTCATCACGGGTTCGAGCAGCGCGGGCTCGA
>DATDAG010000461.1:0-2359 GCA_036525495.1 Anaerolineales bacterium | reverse complement strand
CGCTCCAACGGGAAGTGATTGCCCATACACATGCACTTCGCGGATCAACGCCGCGCCGTCCAGGTCAGCGATGCTTGTTTCAGGTGAATCTTCACCAGGTAAAGACAATCGCACAAACCCCGCCAATTTATCCTCGGCTGTGACGAATGAAATAAAATGCTCCTCCGCCGCGCCTGCTTGATAAACGAGATCGTTCAATTCCAGCGTATCTGTCTTGACCGATTTTCCGCGCACCTCGCGGCACCTCACACACTGGCACTGCGTGCCGCGCCGCTTCATCTCATTTTGCACATCTTGTCGTAAACTCGTCCTTCTGTTTCCTTCCACTACATTCGTAGACGGAATATCTCGGATGACGCGGTTCACGCGGCAATATCTTGGGATGGACGGTTTGATGTCTGCGATCAGGTCGATCAACTCTTGCGTGGTGTAAGGCTTGAATTCCCCGCGCTGCCAGTATTCATACAATTCAGCATTTGCCAGCAATTGATTTGGGTAGATTTTGATTTCGTCCGGGCAGAAGTCAGTCCACAAGCGCCCAAAGTCTTCGCGGTCTGATTCAGGGGTTGCCCCGTGTAGGTTGGGCATCCAATGTAATACGATCTTGAATCCCGCCGCACGGAGTAATGCCACCGCCTGACGTGTGCATGCCACATCGTGCCCGCGCTTGTTCATCTCAAGGATGCGGTCATCCAGACTCTGCGCGCCCATCTGCACCTTGGTCACGCCGAGATGACGAAGCCACTTGATCTCATCGATATTGATCTCATCTGGGCGTGTCTCAATCACAAGCCCCACGTTTCGGTGATGGGTTGTCTCGTTGAAAGTGTGCGCTTCGCAGAGTTCGTCTTTGCCCACCTTTTCTGCCCCCTCTCCCGCTGGATCCCCCTCTTGCCCTGCAAAACGGGGGGACGAAAGGGGGGCATTCATCGCATCAAAGCACCTTGCCACGAACCACTCCTGGTAATCGCGTTTATACGACGACCAGGTTCCGCCGAGGATCAGCAGTTCGATCTTGTCTGTGGGGTGTCCCAATGCCTTCAATTGGTTGATGCGCGACATCACCTGGTCGTACGGGTCGAACTGATGCTCCACCGCACGCATCGCACCGGGTTCATCGGGCAAATACGATTTGGGCATCCGAACGTCAGTGGGGCAAAAGATACATTTGCCGGGGCAGGGATAGGGTTTGGTCAGAACTGTGACCGTTGTCACGCCAGAGAGAGTCCGCATGGGTTTCATACGGATCCGTTCGAGCAGGCGCGCGTCCTCTTCCATCTCTCCTGCCGCGACCATTTCGTTGTAGATCGCAACCAGCATGGACTTGTTCAGGTAGCCGCCGCCGTCCAACGGATGACCCCGCAATGTCTTCGTCACATCGCGCCCGCGTCGAATTTGCTCCAGCACGTGGCGAGCCAACTCTTTTTTATCGGGCGTAAGGAGATGTGTCTCTCTCCAAAGTTCTCTTCGTTCGGGGTGCATAAGTATCAACTCAACAGCGATTTCTTCTCGAAACTACCTCTCCACTTTTCTTCTTTCCATGACCGAAATATCCATCTGAAAATCACTCTTCAATTTCGAAAAATCCTTATGCTTGAACATGTCGGTATGTAATCCGCATTCGGTCTTGCCGCGTCCCTGCCAGCGACCGGCGCGCTCATCGTCATTAAGACCGATCGCGACCGTGCATGGCGAACATCCAACACTGCGATACCCTTTCTCAAGCAACGGATGTGACGGTAGGTCGTGTTCTTCCGAATACCATTTCACGTCTGCCTTCGTCCAATTCAACATCGGGTTGATCTTCAACAACCCGTCTTCCTGCAATTCGAGGATCTTCGCATGGGCACGCGAGGCGGTCTGGTCGCGGCGGATACCACTGATCCACGCCAGCATATCTTTCATGGCTTTTTGCATTGGCTGAACCTTGTGAACATAGCAACACAGGTTCGGGTCTTCGAGCGGTAATTTGCGCGTATACTGCCGTGCAAACATATCCCAACGCGCGTCGCGGTACAGATCCAACACGTTCAAATGCTAGTCCGATGCAAGTTGTTCGCGGAAGATCGCCGTCTCCCAAAAGTGATAACCCGTATCGATGAAGAAGATGAGCAGGTTGCGGTTGATCTGCGACACCATGTGCAACAATGGCACACTCTGTGTCTGGAACGATGAACTCATCGCCACCTGGGGCCAGAATGTATCAACTGCCCATGCAATGATTTCCTGCGGAGTCTTCGCCTCGAACTTGTTCGAGAGTCTTTCGATCTCCAGCGGCGTAAGCATGGCGGGATTATAACCGTTATAGAATATCCCGGTCATATATCCACCTTTGGTGAGCGCCATTTGTGATCGCACT
>DATDAG010000460.1:0-2091 GCA_036525495.1 Anaerolineales bacterium | reverse complement strand
CGACGTTTCAGTCGTGATTTTTGTTTTAAAGCAGTGACCGTAAAGCTTGAAAACCTGCTTTGATTCCCTGCGGGTGTTTGAATACGGAGGTTCCCGCAACGAAAGCATTTGCACCTGCTTCCTTCAATTGCAGGATGGTCTTCTCATCAACCCCACCATCCACTTCAAGCCAGGCAGATGATCCCAATGTGTCCAGCTTTTGGCGGATTTCCGTCACTCTACTAATGGATTCAGGGATGAATTTTTGCCCGCCGAAACCGGGATTCACGCTCATTACTAACACCAAATCTGCTTTACCCAAAACTGGTTCTATCGCCCCTACAGCAGTTCCCGGATTTAATACAACACCTGCTTTACACCCCAATGATTTGATGTGATTCAATGTCCTGTGTATGTGTGGGCATGTCTCCACATGGACGGTCAATCCACTGGCACCTGCTTTTGCAAAGGTTTCAAGATGCTCTTCCGGCTTTTCGATCATCAAATGCACATCCAGCGGAAGTTGTGTCACGCGGCGGCATGCTTCCACAATGAACTGACCGATGGTGATGTTTGGGACGAAACGGCCGTCCATTACATCTACATGGATCCAGTCTGCGCCAGCAGAATCGGCAGCACGAATCTCCTCACCTAGTTTGGTGAAGTCTGCAGCAAGGATAGATGGGGCAATGATATGTGTAGGCACGTATATGGAATTCCTCGGTGTTTGAGTACGAGCGAAGCGAGTGTATCGAAACCAACGGGTTTCTTTTTTACCGTGGGTTATACAAGATAAATATATAGATCCAAAATGGAATCAACCCCAACACAGCAATGAGGGCACCCAAACCAAGCGCAGTTGTCGCCCAATCGATCTCGGGGGCATATATTTCGGGGAGTTTAATCTCCGGGATGTTGATCGCAGGTTGCGGTTGCTTCGAAGCGGGCTTCGAGTCTGGTTTCTGGTAGGTGCTTGTTTCAGGAGTCAATTCCAATGCGGGAGAGACAGGTGCATCGCGCTGAGTCCCGAAGCGTAAAAGGACACGTCCCAGTTGGTCTGCGGTGCGATAGCGGGCGGCAGGTTCCTTGGCAAGGACTTTTATTACGATCTCCTCCAGCGTGGACGGTATATCCGGAATGTATTCGCTCAGAGGAATGGGGTTCATTTCAAGATGCAGGCGCGCCAGTTCTTCACTGGATGGAGCGGTAAACGGGAGCGCGCCGGTCAACACTTCATAAAGCACGATGCCCAATGAATAAACATCGGACGATGGTGACGGCGCTTCGCCGACCGCCTGCTCGGGTGAAAAGTATTGCGGCGAACCCCAAACAACATCTGCGCGTTCATCGGGCATGATGGTGGAGAGGGCGCGCGCGATACCGAAATCTGTGACTTTGAGTCGGTTATCGGATGTGACGATGAAGTTGTGGGGTTTGATATCGCAATGGACAAGCCCCGCACGATGAGCATAGCCAATGCCTGCGCAAGCCTGCACCATAAGAGGAATTGCATCATCTATGGAGTATCGTCCGCGTTGGCGCAGGATGGTCTTGAGATCCTTGCCGGGAATGTGTTCCATAACGATGTAGAGTTGCTCTTGATCGAAGCCAAAATCATGGACAGTGACAATGTTGGGATGTGAGAGATTGGCGGCGGCGCGTGCTTCTGCAGTGAATCGATCCTGAAAGGCTTCGTCGTTCGAGTATTTTTCGTGCAGAACCTTGATCGCTACCGAACGTTCGAGCATCAGGTCGCGCGCACGGAACACATCTGACATGCCTCCTTTGCCGATGCGTTCAAGCAATTGATAACGGTTGTTGAGTACTACACCTTCTTCCATGATTGGGGATTATATCTTGAATTTACCGCAAAGAGCGCAAAGACCGCGAAGAAAGATCTTTACGTACTTAGCGTGCTTGGCGGTTATAAGAAACGAAAGGGTATAATCCGCACATGCGAAGCGCAGTCATCGTTTACAACCCCATGGCAGGACGTTATTCTGTAAAGCCGTTTATCAAATCGGCTGTTAAAGAGTTGGAATCTTCCGGGTGGAAGATGGATGTAGCAGAGACTCAAAGCGGCGCACATACCATCGAGTTGGCGAAGCAGGC
>DATDAG010000459.1:0-3004 GCA_036525495.1 Anaerolineales bacterium | reverse complement strand
GGCAGTAAACGGCCCCTGAGCAGTTCGCACAATTACTCAGTAGGCGGCGCCATAGATTTTGCACCGCGTGTCAATATGATCAAAGGAGAAGATACCTCCAATTTTGGGTAGCCGCCGCCGCAGGAACTGTGGTTGGCATTTCCAAGTGCCATGTTATCCTCGACCATGGCAATGGGTGGGCAACACAGTACCAATTCCTGGGCAATATTCAGGTGAATCTTGGCCAAGTAGTCGAAGGAAACCAGCGTCTGGGAATTATTGCGGATGGCGTTCGATACAAATTCTGCCTTGGAAGCGTTGAATCTGATATACTGCATTTGCATTTCATGCTGCGTCCCACTTTGATCGGCGCCACTTTTGCAGGCTGGAAGGTGAACTACTATTCTTTCTTCAGCAGTACAACGTTCACAAAGGACGGCGTGACGGTGGGGTTATACAAACCGCTTTTAAATACGTTTGATTCATCCTCCTCCACGCCGACCCCCACGCCTTCAGCAACTCCGACCCCCACGGAAATTACACCAACACCAATCGGACCATATGGTTCCACCGATGTTGATCGACCAAACATTAGCATTGGTGAGACTGCCGTTGTCACGGTTGGTTTGAACAATGTTCCTGCGGAAGGATATACAAGCGCTGAATTCACCTGTACATATATGATCCTAGCATGCTCGAGGTGAGCAATATCACAGTTACCCAACTCTTTGGCATGGACCCGGTGGTTGCAATTCAAGGTTCGCAAAACGGGAGTTTCGTTGTTGCCATCGCGGGCAGTCACGGACAAAAAGCCACCGCCAGTGGGACAGCATTCACATTCAATGTAAAAGGTTTGCAGGCAGGTCAATCGACTGTTGAGTGTAAAGCACGCATCTCAACAGGGAACAATCAACTCGTGGAAATTCCATCCATCGGGACATCTATTTCTGTCTCTGGGACTGCACCCACACCTATATTCACATCCACCACTGTACCATTGCCCGTATCTTCGTCTACACCTACACCGACCCCTACAGAGCCTGTGGATACCTGGCTGACCTTCACCAATTCAACCTACGGTTTCCAGTTCGATTATCCATCGCAGGCATCCATTATGACAGGCGGCGATGACACCTTCACGCGCATCGATCTGCCCTTTTTGCAGGGCACGAATCTGAGCGAGAAATATCTCGGAATGAAGGTGACCGAAGTTGCCAATCCTTGCCAAAGCCCTCTAGCAACACAGTCAATGGTCGAATTATCTGAAACTGTGGTCATCAATGGCATCACCTTCCTGAAACAAACAGGTGGAGATGCAGATGCGGGAAACTTATACCAATGGGTTGGTTATTCCACTGATCGTGATACCACCTGTGTGAGCCTGGATTTTATTCTACACTCTCACAACCCTGGCAATTATCCTGTTCCGCCCCCTGTCTTCGATTACGCGGCTGAGACGGCTGTCTTTGAGCAGATGGTTTCAACATACACATGGCTTATGTTTCCCCCCACAGTCACGCCAACATCCCTGCCCAACGGAATACCCACTGGTCAGGTCTTTGCCAGCAAACCGGTGACGGTCAATTTATATCTATCGGATGGTTCCATCGCCGCGACGACAGTCACCACCGATCCTGACGGCACCTTCACCCTTTCGGCACCATCCGGGACCTATGCGGCTGTTGCCTCCCTAAGCGGCTATCTCAACGCCCAAGCCATTGTCACCCTCACAGACAGCATTAGCACCGTGCTGACTCCCATCAATCTGCCTGCCGGTGACATTGATGGCAATAACGTCATTGACCAGTTCGATGCTCTCACCATCGGCATGAACTATAATGCCGCCCAACCCTCCGTTGCAGACTTGAATAACGATGGCATCATCAATGTTCTTGATCTGGAAGCGCTGGCTGCGAATTATCGAAAGTCCGGACCAGTTATGTGGCAATAGAATATCCAATGAAAAAGCCCCTGATGCTCGGGAAAACATCAGGGGCTTTTTTGTTATTCTCGATGGAGAGAAAATTTCAGTAATAATCCATCATCCGTTTCCTGCGGATCGTCCATTTGCCCGCCATGCAATTTGATAAGTGATTTGGTGATAAAGCCCAGCATGGCCGAATCCATTTCTGATTTGTCGATTGGTTTCTTGCCATTACTCTGCACGCGGACTTTCAGTGTATCGTCGGAGTCGCCTGCTGAAAGCGAAACAGTTCCCTCGGTCACGCGAACCGAAGCGAAGCTCAGTAGATGGGAAATGATCTGACGCATCTGGGCTTTGTCCACGTTGAAAACGGGATCAGCAAAAGTCGTCTCGACGGAAAGCAGCCTGGACGCGTTTTGTATTTTCCAGCGATTTGTTGCCTCTGTGATGAGATTGGGGATGTTGGCATCTTCACGCGAGAGTTTGAGATGTCCATTATTCAACCGGGCGATCTCAACGAGGTAACTGGTAAGCGCCAACATGCGTTGACCTGCCGTGAAGGCAGTGGAAAGATCGACCTCCTGCGTTTCGTTAATCGGTCCATCAATGCCCTTGAGCACCACCTTTGTGAAGCCGATAATGGAATTGAGCGGGGTTTTCAGGTCGTGTGACGCCCATGAAAGGAAATCATCGAGGTCGAAATGACCAACCTGGCCCTTGCTCCACACCAGCGATTCGATGGCTTTTGGGTCGCCAGCCAGTTCGCCAGCCTGTTTGTCATTCAACTTGTGAAGTTGATAGAGGCGGATCGCCAGTTCCCTTTTGGCTTCTTCCGGTGTGATCCTTGCCGCCTGCAATAATTCAGATGGGATTTCGAGAACGGTCTTATCCATTATTGCCTTGCCTGTAGTTTGGGGATGTTCAATGTAGTATAGCATAGGGCGTTCCCTGCTGAAACATCAGCAATTCTCAATATGAAAAACGGCCCTATGCAAAACAGGACGGGAATGCTAACCTGTTGGGCATAATGTATGAAGAATTGAAACTCACCCGCATGATCAAAAGTCTGGAACAGGAGTTTGAACAATTTCCAGAGCATCG
>DATDAG010000458.1:0-4618 GCA_036525495.1 Anaerolineales bacterium | reverse complement strand
GTGCGTACCCCGATGTGCGCCGCCGCTTTCAGGTGACACGCTGCAATCACTGCGTCAACCCACCCTGCGTGCGTATCTGCCCCGTCACCGCAATGTATCAGCGCGATGACGGCATTGTTGAGTTTGACCCATCCATTTGTATCGGCTGCAAATCCTGCATGCAAGCCTGCCCCTACGACTCGATCTATCTCGATCCCGAAACGAACACCGCAGCCAAATGCACTTTTTGCGCGCATCGTTTGGATGTGGGACTCGAACCCGCCTGTGTTGTTGTCTGCCCTGAACATGCCATTGTGGCTGGGGACTTGAACGACCCCGCTTCGGAAATAAGCCGAAAGCTGTCCACTGCGCAAGCGACCGTTCGCAAGCCTGAGCAGGGGACGGGGCCCAAGCTGTTCTATATCAACGGCAACGACTGGTCATTACACCCGACTGCTTCGCCTGCAAGTGACAGCTATGTTTGGGCAGATAAGATCACTAAACAGAACACAACGACTTATGAACTTCCTGTTGTTCCTGCTTCAACAAAAACATCCAAATCAGGGACACCGCTCCGTGCCCCACAAGAACAGGGACGCCCGCTCACAGGTCCAATTCAGATCGGCGGACGTGTTGCGGAGCAGATGGTGCAGACATCATACAATGCGCAGCATAAGATCCAATGGCATTGGGAATTGCCCGCCTATCTCGTCACCAAAAACATCGCTGGTGGCTTGTTCATGTTATTAAGTCTTGGTGCGATATTCAATCTCTTCTCGTTTGATTCAACGACTTTCCTTGCGACAGGTTTCACTGCGATGGTATTCATGCTCATCACGGTCATCCTGCTTATCAAGGATCTGTCACAGCCCAAGCGCTTCTTGAATATCTTGTTACGTCCACAATGGAAGTCATGGGTGGCAAGAGGCGCGTTCATTTTGATCGGGTTTACCGCCGTTGCTGGATTATGGTGGTTGGTGGAAGGGGCAACGCAATTGAACTGGCTTTCGGCTGATAGTGCATCTTCACTTCGACCTGTCTTTGCATGGATAACGCTTCCACTTGCATTATTTGGAGTGATATACACTGCCTTCCTGCTTGGTCAAGCCGAGGGGCGTGATATGTGGCAAAGTAATTTGCTTCCATTTCAATTGTTTGCGCAATCCATGATGGTTGCCAGTGGGATGTTCCTGATCTTGAATCTGTTCGTTTCCGTCCCCGCTGATTTGCAGACATTTCTAACCTGGCTATTCCCTGTGAGCATTGCCGTCAATTTGCTTTTGACTTTTGCCAGCAAATTCAATTCGTTTGCATCCGAAGTTGCTATGCTCGGACATCGCGAAATGACTAACGGGCGCTTCCGCAATCATTATTGGTGGGGCGGCATCGGATTGGGACATATCCTCCCGTTTGTGTTGTTTCTTATCGCTCCGATTTCGGTCCCTGCAGCAGCTCTTGCTGCGATGGTTGGTTTGTTCTTCTATGAATATGCTTTTGTGATGGCTCCTCAGCATATTCCGAATTCGTAATCGAGTAACTATGACTAAATCCGCTCCTAAAACTTCCGCAGGCGTTACTCCGCCTCAATTTACTTCCGCAGACCGTAAGCCCATCAAGTTGACTGAAGTTGTCCACCCTGACGGACGCATCAGTCAATACCCGCCTTCTGATGTTTGGGATGATTGGACCGAATGGGATGGTAAGGAATGGCCCAAGCGTGTGGCGCGTAATTACACACTTGTGCCTACGCTTTGTTTCAATTGCGAATCAGGATGTGGATTACTCGCGTATGTAGACAAAGATACGTACGAAGTCCGCAAGTTCGAAGGTAATCCCGTCCACCCTGGCAGCCGCGGACGTAACTGCGCCAAAGGACCCGCGACCCACAATCAAGTGTATGATCCTGAAAGAATCCTTTATCCGCTCAAACGCGTGGGCAAACGCGGTGAGGGCAAATGGGAGCGTATCTCGTGGGAGCAGGCATTATCTGAAGTTGCAGAGAAAATGCGCGAGAGCAAGAAGCGCCGCCCGAATGGGATTGTCTATCATGTTGGCCGCCCTGGTGAAGACGGATACACCATGCGGGTCGTCCAAGCCTGGGGCATGGATGGTCACAACAGCCACACAAATATTTGTTCGTCATCATCCCGTGCAGGCTATAACTTTTGGATTGGCCAGGATCGTCCCAGTCCCGATTTTGCAAATGCTCGCACCATTCTTTTAATTTCCAGCCATCTCGAAACGGGACATTATTTCAACCCGCACGCCCAGCGCATCATGGAAGCCAAGACCGAAGGCGCGAAACTCATAACATTCGATCCACGCTTGAGCAACACCGCTTCCATGAGTGATGCATGGCTGCCAACATACCCTGGCAGTGAGAACACAATTCTTCTCGCCATTGGCAATCACTTAATCCAAAACGATTTGTACGACAAGGAATTTGTCCGCAAGTGGACGAATTGGAAAGAGTTCCTGCAATACGTACAGTCATCAGAATCGAGTGAATGGGATTCGATCCGCTCGCTTATTTCTCAACAACCGACATTCGAAGATTTCGACAAGGTCTTGAAGACGCTCTACGCTGAGTACACGTTCGAACGCGCAGCGCAGGAATCAGATGTCCCGCTGGAAAGAATCGAGCAAGCCGCAAAGTATGTCGCCAACTGTGAAGGCAAACTCGCCACGCATGTCTGGCGCAGTGCCAGCGTCGGCAATCTGGGCGGATGGCAGGTCTCGCGCTGTCTTTTCTTCCTTAATGTTCTCACAGGCAGCGTTGGCAATCTGGGCGGCACCTCCATGACTGGTTGGAACAAATTCGTGCCTAAGCCGTTCGCGGGTGCGCCCGCTCCCGAATCGTGGAATGAACTTCACTTCCCCGATGAATATCCCCTTTCGCATTACGAAATGTCGATCTTGCTGCCACACATGCTCGAAGAAGGTCGCGGCGATATCGACGTTTATTTCACGCGCGTCTACAACCCGCTGTGGGTCAACCCCGATGGTTTCATGTGGCTCAAGGCGCTCAAGGATGAATCGAAGATCAAATGCAATGTTGCGCTCACACCCACGTGGAACGAATCCGCATGGTTTGCCGATTATGTTCTACCAATGGGTCTCGCGCCTGAGCGTCACGATCTGTTGAGTCAGGAAACACACGCGGGTCAGTGGATCGGATTCCGCCAACCCGTGCGCCGCGTGGCAATGGAACGCGCGGGCATCAAGGTCGATTTCACTTATCAAGCCAACCCTGGCGAAGTGTGGGAAGAGAACGAATTCTGGATCCAACTCTCTGCACATATGGACCCCGACGGCTCGCTCGGCGTCCGTCAGCATTTTGAGTCGCCGTATCGCAAAGGTGAGTTGATTACTGTTGAAGAATACTATCGCTGGATTTTTGAAAACTCAGTGCCTGGACTTCCAGAAGCCGCAGCCAAAGAAGGATTGACTCCTTTGGATTACATGCGCAAATACGGAGCCTTTGAAGTTGTAAAAGAGAATTACTCTCCGTTTGACAAGTCGCTTCCTTCTACACCCGAAACTGGATTCACCTCCGATGAGCATGATCGTGCCTTGGACTCTTCTGGTGCGGTTGTCGGCTTGATGGTTGATGGACAGCCCAAGGCTGGCTTTGGAACGCCCAGCAAGAAACTCGAATTCTTCAGCGACACCCTTGCCAAGTGGGGCTGGAGCGAAAAAGAGAATGTCATTCCGTGGTCAGTGAGAAGCCATGTTCACCCTGATAGTATCGACCGTGAAAATGGCGAGATGATCTTGTTACCGAACTTCCGCCTGCCGACGCTCATTCACACAAGAAGCGCAAATGCAAAATGGCTGTACGAGATCTCGCACAAGAATCCGATCTGGATGAATCCCGAAGACGCAAAACGCCTTGGGCTTGAAACAGGTCAACTTGCCAAAGTCGAGACGGAGATCGGTCACTTCATCGATTCCGTTTGGGTGACCGAAGCGATCAAACCTGGCATCATTGCCATCAGCCATCACCTTGGGCGCTTTCGCTTCAAGGAAGATGAAGGTGTCAATCGCGGCGCATCGAATTTGGTCGAACTCAACGAGCAGGGTGATGGTAAATATCTCCTGCGTGTGCTGCATGGTGCCAAAGCCTGGGAATCATCAGACCCTGATACCAGCCGCATCTGGTGGAGTGAAGTCGGCGTTTCGCAGAACCTGACCCACGCCGTTCACCCCGATCCGATCAGCGGAGTCCACTGTTGGTTGCAGAAAGCAAAAGTCTACAAAGCGGGAACTGATGATAAAGTGGGTGATGTCTTCGTGGATACGAACAAGTCGATGGAGAAGTACCGCGAGTGGCTCGCGATGACACGCCCCGCCGACAAGGTCAGTCCCGATGGTAACCGCCGTCCATTTTGGTTGGCGCGCCCTCTCAAGCCTGTCAAAGAGGCGTATAAATTAGCGAAGTAGAAAAACCTGACAGGTTTGAATATCTTTATTCGAAACAAGATCAATCATCCCTGAGTTAGGGCTATCGCATCTAAATTCGTTTTTTAGGCTGTTTCGATAAGATTTTTGGAACACTTTGTCACATTCTTGTTACGATCCAAATTTTTAAGCCTTCAACAAGGTTAAACGGAGTACCCTGGCATCGAGGAACTGGACA
>DATDAG010000457.1:0-3654 GCA_036525495.1 Anaerolineales bacterium | reverse complement strand
GACCGGAGTGCGGATCCATTATCGAAGGACAGGGGGCATAAATGGCTGGCGTGCCTGGAGCAGCGGCTTCCACCAGGCACAACATGGCGAGTGTCTCACAATTCGCAAGCAGCAGAGTTGAAATCAAGCTGCCTGGCGCGGTTCCGCCCATCATTGGCATTGGCATGATCGCGACTGGAATATCCCAGCCGACAGTTTCGAGGAAAGCGTCAGTGTGTGGTCCCTCCAACACAAGCGGCGAAGCGGGAGTTAGCAGGAATGACATCGGATGGGTACGGCGGACTTCCTCTTTTCCTCCGAAAACTATTCCAAGGATCTCAAGCATCCATCGCGTTTCTTCAGGTGTATGTGTCACATCTTGAATATGCTTGGAAAAATTACACACCATATTTCGCCAATACACCACAAAATTTCCGATCGAATCAGCCGCAAAAGTCGGTTCCACCATGGACCAATACACGCCGATCTCGTCCAATGAATCGATCATGCGTGTGGCATCCAGCCAGTCTTCAAAACCAGCCACGCGTCGGTCGCCTGTCAACCCGTCAATGATATAGGTTGCCGCGCCGTCTGCCAGCAGTGTGCACCTCCCATCGTTGACCTTGAATTCCCAGCCTGGTCTCCTCCCGCCGAGTGAGAATTTTTTAGGCGCGATCTTTAGTGTTTCTTCGATCATCGAACGCGGGAAGCGCACGATTTTTGTTTTACTGTCCACATCAGCACCGGCGCTTTTTAATATCTTGCGTGCCCGTGCAGAGTCCACGCGCACGCCAGTGGATGCAAGCACGGACATGCTCCGTTCGTGGACCTGTATCACTTCTGCTTCTGATAAAACTTTTAGATTGGTCTCCATTCGAACTTCCTTGGATGTGATGATCTTCTCTGTCTGGTTGAAACTGGTTTCAGGAAGCGTGTCCACATCCCAGAACTATATAGTAACGCTCAGGCGGTAGAATATTGAACCAGTTTGGTCAAATGAATGCGGCGGCAATTCTATCCGCCAAAATCTCCAACGCCGGGGAGTTTAGTTTATCGGTTCAAATCCCGCTCCCGGAGTAAGAGGCACTACGCTCACTGAGAACCTCCGATCTCACGGTCTGCCACTGTAAGGATGCGATTGATCTCGGCTTGTTGTGCTTCATCAAGCGGCTCGGGCTTGTGGTTTTCCAAAATGAATTTCACTTGATCGCGCGCCACCTCATGCGGATCGCGGTATTTGCTATTGGCATCCAGCTCATGTGTTACACCGCGTACGAGTGATGTGGGGATATGTTTGCGCGTGTGCTTCTGCGCAAGGAAATGACCGCCCGGACCAACTTTGCTGATGGCATCCATCGCGAGCGTTTCGTCGGAGACATCCATCCGCGAGAGATAAGCGCGGGCGCGTTGATATAGATCGTTATCGAGGATGATCTGTTCGGGATACAGGCGTGTGTAGGTGCGGGCGAGCCCCATGCCGGTGACGATTTCTGGGCTGGTAAGCCCGGCGAGCAATGGATCCAGTGCGGGTTCCGCGGCGGATTGCCATGTGGCGGTTTCGACTGAATCGGTTCCGTAGCAGGCTCCGAGCGAAGGCATACCCCAATGATGCGCCATCTCTACCACACCATAACGTCCGCGTGCATCACGCGGGTAACTGACATAACCACCTGTACGCGGATCTGCCCATGCCTGCATCATGGAGTGACCAACAGGTGCGCCGGGTGACACCAATTGCATTAGAACAACAGCGCTGATAATTTCTGCATCGCCCATGGCGAGCGCTCCGGCTTGCGTGGCGGGGGCAGTAGTTCCCAAACAAGGCATGGAGAGGAATACAATAGGAATTCCAGCCTTTGCCATGACCATTGCGCCTTCGATTCCCGCTTCATCTTGTATCAGAGGCGAAATGGTGCAAACGACCAGGGAAAGTTGCGGACGTTTGCGTAACTCTTCTTTACTGCCCGCGATGACAGTTGCCATTTCCAGGGCATACTGACATTCGCGCTCGCCCATGATGGTTTCAGATTGTACGTGCTTGACAGAGTTGTTCCAGATCGCATCCAGTTCGTGGAGGATGGATGTGCGCCCGTAATCCTGGGCGCTGACCATGGGCCATATGAATCCGATGGACGGAAGATAATCTGCGACACGCGCCATCATGCCGACATCTGCCTTGGTGGACGGACGGATCGTGCCGGTATCGAGTTCGCAGACCTGCACGCCGCATCCGTCGGTGGTGAAGTAGGTTGTGCCATCTTGCAGTTGGAGATCGTATTCGGGAGCGCGCGCTCCCATGACAAAATAACGCGGTACGGTTTTCATCGCGTTGAAAACCATGTCGCGTTTTAACTTTACGATCTGAGTTTCATGATCCACCTGAGCGCCGTGTTCTGCGAACACACGCAGGGCTTTCTTCGATGAGAACTTAACACCGACATTCTCGAGAATGTTCAGGGTGGCTTCCTGAAGCTGATCCAACTGCTCATCGGTTAGGTACTGGAGCCGATAGGCAGAACGGATCGGCTCCAGTGGTGGCCGCTGACCGTTCATATGCTGTACTCCTTTTGCCGCTTCGAGCGGCGGATTAAGATGATGTTACAAAAATTGCTTTTCCCATTGGTGGTTTGAGGCGATACTTGCTATTGCTCGCGCCTACTCAACCACTATGATGTCTCATGTTTAGTGTTCACCCTTGGTTTCGAATACCTTATGCGGGTCGAATGCGTCCCTCAAGCCATCGCCAATATAATTTACCGATATGATTGCGAGAAAGATCATCAGCCCGGGAAATATCGCCAGCCACGGATACTTGGTAAAGTTTTCCTGTGCGTTGCTGAGCAAATTGCCCCATGAGGGGGTGGGCGGCTGTATGCCGAACCCGAGGAAACTCAGACCGGATTCTTCAATGATTGCATAGCCCAGTTCAAGGGTTGCTTCAACAATGATGGGTCCGATGGAGTTGGGCAGGATATGATTGGCAATAATCCGAAAGTCGGATCCACCCAGGGCGCGCGTGGCAGATACAAAGTCCATTTCGCGAAGCGTGAGGAAGATGGCACGCACGAGTCGGGCGAATGTCATCCATGAGAGCATGCCGATGACCAAGGCAATCGTCAAAACGCTATTGCTTTCAAAGAGCGGGAAGTCGATTTCCCTGAGTATGGCGCTGAGAAGTATGAGGACGAGAAGCGCCGGTAGCGATAAGAATGTGTCTGTGATACGCATCAGGAAGCTGTCGAGCCAGCCTCCATAATACCCGGCAAGTGCACCGGTTGGAACGCCAATGGACAGAGAGATAACGACCACCATCAAACCGACCGTCAGTGAGACGCGGCCCCCATACAGGACACGGGTCAACAAATCACGCCCAAGTGCATCCGTGCCCATGGGGTGCGCCAGTGAGGGCGGTTGCAGGCGCTCGCTCATGGATGACGCTTCAGGATCATACGGGGAAAGCGGCACCAGCAATACTGACAGGATCAGCAAAGAAAAAACGAACACGCCGACTATCGCCCCAGGGTGCTTGCGGAAGCGCTTCCAAATAATGGATGTCATGCTCACATCAGAAGCAGTGATATTGGAAAGGTTCTGTCCGTTCGGTGGTTCTTTGATGGGATCGGTCATTGGCTACTCATAGCGGACGCGCGGGTCAAGGAACCCATAAAGCAAATC
>DATDAG010000456.1:0-2529 GCA_036525495.1 Anaerolineales bacterium | reverse complement strand
ACAGTTTTCTGCCAACGCATAGATCACCTTGTCCGGCTTCTCGACCAGTTCGCGTTCCTGCCTGGCATGACCAGCTTTGGCTCCCCGCCTGCGGCGACGTTGCTTTTTCTTGTCGCTTTTGAAATCCCGCGACGGCGGCTGTGAAGAATTCTTCGAATTGGGCGGTGTGCGCTTGACGCGCAACTGTTCTTCCAGTTCGCGGACTCTGTCCATCAACTGCAAGACCAGCGCCTGCAAATCTTCGCGCGATAATTCCTCTACTCGCACCTTCTCTGGTATCATGCCCGTTACAACACCGTCCTTCTATAAAAGTCGTGAGCAGTTACAAAAAATATAAACGGACTTTTCGATGGTTGGGGTTAGGACCTCACCACTTCGACACTCCCTGCGGTCGCAGTACGGCTCCTGGTTGAGTTGATTGATCGGGGTGTCGGGTAATCCCTTGTTCATCCACAGTAGATTTGGATTATTGGGAAAATTTGATAATGTGATATTTTTCAGTTTAATCTGATTATCTCACCCTTGCCAACGAGGGTTTACCCGCCTCCCACCCTCAGAATTATTACCTTTGATCGTAGGAGTGCCTGATTACAAGCACCTAAACAGAGTACCGGGATCACCAAAAGTCAATCGATACGTTCCTAACACAGTTTCAGAGACATCTAGAGTGACAGTCACAACCATGGTCTGCCCTTCAATTGTTCCGGAAATATGCGCAGGTTGGATATTGGCTGGCGGAGCATCGGGCATTCCGACAGGCATGGAAAGTGCCTTGTGGGTTCCTGTGACTTGAAACATTCCCTTTGCATCTGGAAGAATTGGTTCATTGATTGTTCCCGTTGCACAATCGTATTCAAGTGTGGCGCCTTCAGGCCCAATCACCATGACAAGGCCCTCACCACCCCAAGTGCCATAGATATCAGACGGATTGGTTACTGGCTCATACTTTTGACAAGAAGACAGTATCAATAAAAATATTCCAAAGATGAGTAAAAAGTGCTTAATCATTGACTCATATCTCCTCACCGCTGGAAACGGATATCTTCTCCTTGCGAGACGGTAGCAACACGCACAGCATCCTCCCCGCCCATGGACAGTATCTCCCGCACCACATTGACCCTTGCCACTACAACTCTCCTTTGAACACCCTATCCAGCGTAGCGGACTGTCGTTTAACCTTCGCCATCGTCGCGTTCTCCCATTGTGAATTCTTCCACGCCATAGCCACTCTCGATTAATTCTTTGACGCGCTGAGTAAACCGTGCGGCAGGCGCACCGTCAATAATGTCATGATCGAAGCTGATGGTCATGCACAGGTATTCGCGAATCTCAATGCGTCCATCCACCACGCCAGGTTTCTCGGCAATACCGCCAAGCGCAATATCAAGCGTGTGCAGACCAAAGGGGATGGCCCAGCCACCGCCCTTCCCAAACATGCCAACCGAGGTCATACCGACAGTGCCGAAACTCTTTTTCAACCAGTGTGGATTCTTGAAAATAAACCAGAAGAAAATATCCCAGGCAAAGGTGGGCAGGAGGCCGAGCCACTTCACCCCAAATTCACGGGTCTGTTCTGGTTTTGCCTTGGTCGTGCGAATCTCATCGTGAATATGTCGTAACGTGCGCTTGTTTGCCGCGCGAACCCAATGGGGTATGACGCTTTTTCTTCCTTCTGCTTCAGCCTCAATCATCGTATTCACATCCACCTCATCAAAGATGATGAGCCTGTTCCGCCAATCACGGTAGGCGTGCATCCTCTTGTTCTGGTCTATGGCTTTGACGAGACAGGTGATGATGAACGCAGTAAAGGAGAGCGTCTCACCAGTGCGTGTTTTATGTTCCTGGATCATGCGGCGCGGTTTGGTCACATCCAGTTCAATCAAGGCATGGACCGTATGTTTCCGTGATGCAAGACGACCACCCTGAACCGTTACCTGCCGTTCCATGGGGAAGGGCAGAGTTTCATATTTCATATGATTTATATTCATAGTTCACCTTTAAACGCCCTATCCAACACGGACTGCATCAACGCGGACAGTTCCTCCCCGCCCGTGGACAGTGGATCCCGCAACGTATTGACCTTCGCTAGCAGGCTCCCCTTCCCATTTGGGAAAGGGACGGGGGATAGGTCAAACCCATCCAAATAAGCTACGATGGTTGCTAGCCCATTATGCATGGTCAGACCAAACATTTGAAATCACTGTTCGATATTCAGTAACGAACTGGAAACTCCGTAGTATCACAAGATGTTCTGGGATAGCGCTAGATGCTAGATGTTTGTCGCGCAATTCATGAAATATCTCTTTGAGAAGATCATCCACAATAATAATTGTGCCTCCCCCGATTTCTTTATGGGTGACAGTACTGGCAAATACAAACACTGCATACTGATCAATTATTGGTGGAATATCTAGCGAGACTTCGTCTCAGACTGACGAGATAAGAACAGGAAAGGGTCCAGGTTGTGGGAACAAGGTAGAGGCGGTATAACCACCTCTGTGTGGCACCGCTGAGCGGTGAGATGGCCTA
>DATDAG010000455.1:0-8299 GCA_036525495.1 Anaerolineales bacterium | reverse complement strand
TTTTGTAACTGGCGAGAAGGATGAGTGGTGGGCGGGGTTGGCGGGGAAATTTCAGTAGCACAATAAATTGGGGCTTGTGCAATATCTCAATTTGAGATAAACTCTTTGCGTGCATATCATTTCCCGTAAAGCATTAATCCAGTTCTGGGAAAAGCATCCCGATAGCAAAACTGCGCTTGCACGATGGTTCAAGGTTGTGAATACGACTGAGTTTCATAGTTTTGCTGAACTACGAGACGTTTTCCCATCAGCAGACAAAGTGCAAAATTGGATCGTTTTCAATATTGGCGGGAACAAGTATCGATTGATCGTCTCGATTCACTTCAATAGAGGCAAAATCTATATTCGGCACGTTCTGACGCACGCAGAATATGACCGAGGAGATTGGAAGAAATGACTCTTGTAAATGACCAAATCCAAACTCACTGGACAAATATCGCTCCCCTGCTTACCATTCGCAACGAGCGTGAATACAACGCGGCTGTAAACCGAATGAACGAATTGCTGGATGAAATCGGCACGAACGAAAAGCATCCGCTTTATAGTTTGCTTGATACGCTTGGCACACTTATTCATTCCTACGAAGAAGAACACGTCCCAATTCCAGAATCGACAGGCGGAGAAGTTTTACGTTTCCTTATGGACGAACACGGTTTGACACAATCCGATCTACCCGAAGTCGGTTCTCAAGGCGTAGTTTCCGAGATATTGAACAGCAAACGTGATTTGAATATCCGCCAGATTCGCGCGCTGGCGAAGAAATTCAAAGTCTCGCCTGCGGCTTTTGTTTAATTTCCCTTTGTGGCTGGGGAGAGGGACGAGTGGCGGGGAGGATTGGCAAAACAGTTTTAATAGCCCAATTCATTGTAATGTCATTCTGAGGAGCGAAGCGACGAAGAATCTTTGGCTTTGTAGCAAAATCGATCAAATATAAGACTCCTCGCTGCGCTCGGAGTGACATAGAATTTTACTGAAAGGTTATTATGGACTTCAATGACTACCAACAAAAATCACGCCTGACCGCACAATTCCCGTCCATTGGGCACCCCGTTATCTACCCCGTTCTGGGGCTTGTCAACGAAGCAGGAGAAGTGGTGGGCAAGATCAAGAAGGTGTTCCGTGATAAGGGCGGTGAGATCAATGAAGAGACCCGTGAAGCATTGAAAGCTGAACTTGGTGATGTGCTGTGGTATCTGGCGCAGGTCGCCACCGAGTTGGACCTAAATCTCGATGAGATCGCTGAATACAATATCGATAAATTGATGGATCGGTTGGAGCGGGGGAAGATCAAAGGGGATGGGGATAATAGGTAATCAGTAGGTGGTTGGCGGTAGGTGGTTGACAGTATTGATTACTATATACCGCCAACCGTCAACGGTCTTTTCCATAATCACAAATCTTAATCAACGGACACTTCTCACACATCGCTTTACGAGCGGTGCAAATTTCACGCCCTAATCTTATGATATTCAAATGCCCCGCATAATACGTCTCTGGCGGGAATGAAGATTCCAGATGAGGATGTGCCTGTTCGACAGACATCTTCTCAGGGTGGAGTCCGATGCGGCCCGTCACGCGGTAGACGTGGGTATCCACCGGGAAGGCAGGCATGCCCAGTGAGAAACACAACACGATGGCGGCAGTTTTCGGTCCCACGCCGTTGAATTTTGTCAACCAGTTACGCGCGTCATCCACAGACATCTCTTTGAGAAACGATAGATCCAGATTTCCGCGTTCTTCGGTGATGGCTTTTAAGATCGCCTGAATGCGCGGTCCCTTCTGATTTGCCAGCCCCGCCACACGGATCGCTTCGATCACATCGTCCGCATTGGCATCGCGCACTTCCTCCCATGTAGGGAATTCTGCAACCAATGCATCAAAGCCGCGATCACGGTTCATATCGTTCGTGTTCTGCGAAAGGATGGTCGAGACTAACTCGTCAATGGCAGGCAACGGGTTGCGCCAGATCGGCTCGCCGTAAAACGCAAGCAACTTCTCATGGACTTTCACAGCACGTTTTTTCAAATCTTTCATCAGTAACCCGCTTCCTTGATCAACCGCAGTGTATTCTTCACCACATCGCGATGTTTATCGGGGATCAACCCATCGAACATCACCGCCGTGAGACGATACAACGTCAACGCCCCTGCGCCGCGCGATTGATATTGAGATGAAGTCGAGTCGAGTCCCCACGCCGTGCGGAACGCGCTGACCCACTTCGTATCACGCCCCACCGATTCCTGAATCAGATCAAAATACCGATTCTCACTGACGATCATCAGCCCTCTCTGCACAGCCACGGCTTCAAGCATCCCTTTGACCAATCCCCACGTTGCATAAAGGACGGTTGATTCATGTTTGCGGTCAAGTCCGCTCAAGATCTTGCGGACTTCTTCCGCAGTGCCCATCACCATCTCGCCAGCAAATTCATTTGCGGCTGGCTGCAAAAGCGACCAATCAAACTTCTGTGCCATCTTCTGCAACTCGGTCAATGAACCGTCCTTGTCAAGAACGATATTCATTCCGCTCAAACCTGGCACCGCCCAAATCGCCCTATGCGGCTTGGTCAACACGGCAAGTTCATCGTCAAACAACGCATATTTCAAGCTGACGAGTTTCCCATCCCAGTGACGCAGTGTGTAACGGTCGTACTCATTCTCTGGCATCTCGCTGACAAAGATATCGAAGTCAACATCGCTATAGTTCGATTCCTGTCCGCGTGCGTAACTGCCCACAATGCCAACGCCAATGACGCTGGGCGAGTCAATTTTTTTGAGGGTTGCTTTGATGAATGGGTCTGATAAGGTCATAGTCATTTTTCCGTCATTGCGAGGAGGGCGAAGCCCGACGACGTGTGCCCCGCAGGAGTAAGCAATCCCCAATACGGTGAGGGAAACATCGTCCTTGTAGGAGATTGCTTCGCCTTGTGGTTTCGATACGCCTTTCGCAAAGATCGCTCAAGGCTGCTCAACCAGCAAGGCTCACAATGACATCACTGCTCAACCCTTCCGCCCGCCACTTTCCACACTTCCGCCTTCTCAACAAATTCAGGCGCGAACAAATTCAGATCTGTGGTTGTGAACAACACCTGTTCGCTCTCACCCACATACTTTAATAAGTCTGCGCGGCGTTGCACATCCAACTCAGCCATCACTTCATCAAGCAGAATCACAGGCCATTCGCCCGTGCGTTCCTTCATCCAGTTCACTTCGGCAAGTTTCAACGAAAGCAATGCCGTGCGGATCTGTCCGCGAGAGCCGTAGTTGCCAAGATCAATGTCGTTGGCGAGAAAACGCAGTTCATCACGGTGTGGTCCGATCGTGGTTACACCGCGCGCGATCTCTTCAAGGCGCAGTTCACGCAACCTCTCACGAAAACCATTTTGAATATCATCCAAAGACAATCCCGAACGATCGACCGCTGTATCGATTTTCAACCCCAACTGTCCGTTTGGTTGCGGCAAGGGATCGAAAGCAGGTTCATAGGCGAGACGAAGGATCTCGTATCCATGAGTCAGTTCGTGATGAACGCGCGAAGCGAGATGTTCAATACGCTGGATAGCTTCGATGCGCCACAAGATGATCTGCGATCCGAGACGGCTAACCGCGTCATCCCACACTTCAAGCTGGTCGCGGCTTCCTCCATTTTCATTCAACGCCTTGAGCAGCGCATTGCGCTGCGTGATCGCCTGGTTGTATTCGCTCAACACCCGCGCATACGCGGGCACCGACTGCGCCAGCGCAAGGTTGAGATAACGCCGGCGTTCCTCAGGCGACCCCTCGATGATCTGCGACATCTGCGGCACAAAGATGACCGCGTTGAAATGACCGATGATCTCATTGACGGGTTTCTTCACGCCGTCGAGCAAAACTTCCTTGCGCAAACGCTGACCATTCAACACACCCACAGGCTCTAGAATAAGCCGCGCTTCAATGCGATGCTTACGCTTTGCGCGCTGATACTCCGCAACGAGACGCGTAACTGTCAACGAGCCTTTTGCGGCTTCATCCAGATTGACGATCTGGCGATCTGAATTCGTTTGAAAGGAGGTGAACGCCGCCAGAAAATAAATGGCTTCAAGGACGGTTGTCTTTCCCTGTGCGTTATCGCCTGTAAGCAAACTCACCTGTTTGGGAAGATCGAGATCCAAACGGGTAAATTTGCGAAAGTTGGTGAGGGAGAGATGTTTTAGATACATAATATTTTTGCGGGGGCACAGTGGGACGAACTTTCGTCTAAGTCTTCCGATGTTTTGCTGTGCCCCTACGCGTTTAACGTCATTTCCAATTCGATTTCATCGCGCAAAGGAATGTTATTGTAATCAATCAGCGGAATGGACGGTTTGATCTTTCTCGATTCGTTCACCGCGTCGCGATGGACAGCCACCAGTTCAAACCCGCGTTTCCGGTAAAAGCGGAGTGCGCGCATGTTGTCATTGGTTGTGCTGAGAAAGACACGTTTGCAATTCCGTGCCCGCGCTTCCTCCAGAACAGTATCGATCAATTTCGTGCCAATGCCCCACCCTTCGTTCAAGCTATCGAGCGAGACGATCTCACATTCTTCATCACGGACATAAAAAGTAACGATGCCTTTCCAATCATCTGTCACAAAACCGTCAAGCTGTTCGCAACGGAACACATCTCCGTGAATAACCATTTCTTCGCCGCCCCAATGCTCGACCCAAAATTGACGAAGGCGCGGCAGTTCATCGGGAATCAGGCGGCGAATTGAGGACATCAAAATTCCTGGTCTTGTTCCACTTCCTGTTGTGGCTGCCAGACATGTGTGGCAAGGTCAGGGAAAAGGACGCCATTAAGATGATCAATCTCATGCTGAAAGATGCGCGCCAGCCAGCCTTTTGCCTTGACCTTCATCGGCTTGCCATGACGGTTCAACGCCCTGACATGCACTTCTGCATGACGTTCGACCTCTCCCACCAATCCGGGGATGGAAAGGCAGCCCTCCACGCCGATGACTTTCTCCTCGGAGGCTTTGACGATTACAGGGTTGATCACCGCCCATACTTTCTTGGGCGCTTCTTCGTTCTCTTCATCCTCTTCGCGTTCGTAGTATTCGATCACGAGCAGGCGTTCGGAGAGTCCGATCTGTGGTGCCGCGAGACCTACACCCGGCGCTTCGCGCATGGTCTCGACCATATCGTCTATCAGCGTTTGCAGGTCTTTATCGAATTTTGTCACGGGTCGCGCCTTGCGGCGCAATACGGGGTCGGGGAGGGTAACGATTGTACGGAGAGTCATTCTATGGAAATAACCTTTGCAAATATTGTAGCGTCCTACACTAGTGTCCGGGACGAAGTCAGGATTTTACTCTGAATTTGGGTTACGCCTCTCTTCATCTCTAAATTGCTCTACATTACGATGATAGGTTGCCAACCAATCCGCCATGCGTTCACGTTCAGCGGTGTTCCTGGCTTCATCCTGTTTTGCCTTGCGCGCCATGCGGCGGCGGTCAATGTCCGATTGGACAGTGGCGGGATCCATCACATCTTCAAAGGCAAGCTTCGACCCACCCACGGTGATGTACACGGTACCGTAGTTGAAAATTTCGCCCAGAATTCCAATGCGCCTGTATTCAGTCCCCAAAATGTTCTCCAACTGGGCGGCGCTGCGTGACTCGGTGCCGAAGGGCTTTTTATCCAGGTCTATGATCTGTTCGGGCGTGACTTGGAATTGGTCATTGCTCCAATCCACCACTTCGTAGAGCAGCCACCCGAAAAGAGGGAAAAATGCGATCATGATGGCGAGGGAAAACGCGTCGACGACAAGGCTGCCATTGACGATTCGAACGAACGCCTCATCGGGCAGGCGAAAGAGCTGGTACTGCCTCCAGAAAAATATGACGATTGCCGCGAGGACACTGCCCAGCGGCATCCAGGCCTGTTGAAACAACACGAACCAATGCTTTCTGTAGATCACGGTTTCGCCTGTTTCATAACGGAGCTTGAGCGTGTTCGCCCCCAGCAGACGCAGAAGGCTTTTCCTCTTTTTATCTGATTGAGAGGATGCCGATTTTTTCTTGGTTGAGGCAGGCGCGGGGCTGGTCTGGGGCGGACTTTCCGGTTTTGGGGAAGACGCGATCCCAAGTTTTCTGCGGATAGCTTCCTTCATCGCCTCCTTTTCCACTTCCCTGCCGGTATCCTGTGTGCGATGCCAGTATTCTTCGATCATATGCTGTGCCTGTTCAGGGTGGCTCACATTGCTGAACGGGATCTTTCCAACCCAGGTGCGTACGATCACGTGTCCGTAATCGAAGATGCGCCCAAGTTGACCCGTCTCCACGTTGACCGAGAGGATGGTGCTGAGAGGCGATTCCTGCCTGCTCTCGTAAATTCCGATCACTTTCTCAAGCCAGATCACGCGCTGATTGGTGACGATGTAATAATCGTTGCCCCAATCTATCACGAGCCATATGATGAACAGGACGATTGCGATCAACGAAGCCCAGGCTGCCAGCCCCACGAGGAAAAAATCAAGGATGAAAATCCAGCCGTAGAAAAGACCGCCAGGTACAGATAGGGCGAATATGGGCAGGATCAGTCTTTCAAACAACACAAAGGGATGTTTGCGTGCCAGGAAGTAGATCACTTCATCAGATCTCAACCATTTGAATTGCAATGTGCGCGCGAGGATTCGGCTCCGTAAAGCAACCTCGAGGTTCAGGCGCAGCTGCGGAGCCTGTTTGTAGAGTCCCTCGAAATCCTTACGTGAGAGCACAAGGACGCGTGTATCCGTGAGAGCGGTTACCGTGCCAGAGCGGCGTCGCTTTGCTGCCAATGCCATCTCACCGAAGTAATCGTTCTTCACCAGAAGCGCGAGCTGGATCTCCCTGCCCCGTTCCCTGCGCATGATGCGCACACTGCCTTTGTATATTAAATAAAAACTTTCCGCTTCGGCATCCTGTTCGAATATGACACCCTCTGCCGGGTATGATTGTTCTTCGAGTTTCTCCGCGACAGCCGCGAGTTCATCGTCTTCCAGACCATAGAAGAGATGGATCTTTTTCAGAAAGGCGGCTCGTGCAAGTGTATCAACCACGGTTCGATTCTATCAAATTTCCCGCACGATGGTGCAACCATAGGCGTGTGTTTCTTTCAGCGCAGGCAAACGCCCCTCGAGCAATGATTCAATCACATCCTTCAGAAAAAAGCGTGTGGCTTTCCGCTGACGGAATGTGATGTCGTCCACCGCGCCGCGATAACGCAGGATTCCGTCCCGATCCACAACGAAAACATGCGGAGTTGTCACAGCTTCGTAGAGGTCCGCAACGACACACTTCGCATCAATCAAGACGTTGGGCAGGCTTCGGTTTCGAAAAGCATCTTCCACACTTTGAACGGATTCGTTGCGATTCGCGGCGATCGAGAGGAGTTCCACCTCCCCATTCCATTTCGCAAGCCAATCCAATATCAACCCATCTGCCCGCTCCGAGTGCGGACATTCGCACGACCAGAAGTTGATGATCACGATCCTGCCGCGATAATTATTCAATTGATGAAGATTACCCTGCAGATCAGGTAATGCGAAACCAGGCGCGGAATGGTTAATTTGCATAAAGAGATTATATCGTAGGGACGAGGTCTTCCCACCAGAAATGGGATGAGAGAACAGCGCCCCTACATGTTACAATCCGCCGCATGAAAAAATGGCAATTCTGGGTCGGGGTACTGATCAGTATAATTTTTATTTGGCTGGCTTTACGCGGTCTGCAACTGGATGATTTTTGGGGGGCGGTCAGAGAGGCGAATTATTTCTGGTTGATTCCTGGCATCGGGGTATATTTCATTGGCGTATGGGTGCGGGCATGGAGGTGGCATTATCTGCTCAGTCCCATGAAGAAAATCCCGACAAAGGACATGTTCCCCATCACTACCATCGGTTATATGGGAAATAATATTTACCCTGCGCGGGCAGGTGAAGTGTTGCGCGCGGTTATCCTCAAACGAAAAGAAGGCGTGTCAGTTTCGGCATCGCTTGCAACCATCATCGTCGAGCGCATCTTCGATGGCGTTGTGATGCTGGCTTTTGTGTTTGTAAATTTGAGTGAACTGGCAAAACTCACAGGCGCATCGGGTTTTGTTGGAAACATTCAACAAGTTGCACTTATTGGCACCGGGGTCTTCCTTGGCGCGTTAGGCGTTTTCCTGCTCGCGGCAATGTTTCCGCACACGACAGCAAAGGTCGGTTTGTGGGGTATCGAACGTCTTACTCCCAAACGTTTCCATTCAAAGATCATAAGCATTATGAACAAATTTCTCGACGGGCTGGCATCCCTGCGCTCG
>DATDAG010000454.1:0-2228 GCA_036525495.1 Anaerolineales bacterium | reverse complement strand
CCGAGCCGAGCCGTGACCAACTCCCGCCGCCGAGGGCGAGGACAACAGCATCAGGTTTGATGGTTACTTCACCATTGGGCGTATTGAAGTTTAGAGACCCATCGGGTAGAAACCCTGTCCACTTGTGACGCAGGTGAAAGGTCACGTTTGAGGCGGTTAATCGCGAGAGCCAGGCTCGGAGCAGGGGACTTGCCTTCATCCCAAAGGGGAAGATTCGTCCAGAGGTTCCGATAAAAGTATCAATGCCCAAGCTATGAACCCATTCACGTAATTGATCAGCGCCAAATGCTCTAAGCAAAGGTTCGATATTTTCACGATGTTTACCGTATCTTGAGACAAACACATCAAACGGATCGGAGTGCGTGATGTTTAATCCGCTTTTGCCTGCCATGAGAAGTTTGCGCCCGACAGATGGCATTGCGTCGTACACATCCACCTTGATGCCTTGCGCGCTGATGACCTCAGCCGCCATCAGACCAGCGGGACCTCCTCCAACGATTGCAACTGACTTGGTCACGGAGTTGCCACCTCTACAACAGGAGCCTTTTGCGAGAAGTTGCCAGCGATGTAAGCTAGCGCCGCGCCGATGCCGAACAACACGACATTGAGGATGAACGGATAGATGCGGTTGACCTCCGAGAGATTTCCCGCGATCCAGCCGAACGGGGATGTGACAAGGATGATGCCAACAGCCAGAATGGACTGGATGCGAGCGCGTTCCCTCGCGTCTATGGTGACCACGAACATCTTATCCACAAGGGGACTGACGGCAGCAAAACAACTGGCTTCCATGATGACACTGGCAATGATGAATAGATAACTTTGCACAGGCGAAGTGATGAGAACAACCTGGCTCAGTACGTAACCCAGGAACCCGATCGCCATCGGCAGTTTGAAATGCAATTTGTTGATGCGCGGCATGACTGCGAAGAAAAAGAACAAAACCACAGCCGACCTGACAAACTGGAACATTCCCAGGTGTTCTTCGGGGATGAGCAGTTTTTCCTTGACGATGATGCCCCAGAAACTCCCTGAGATCACATTCGTAATGCTGATCACAAGCATGATGCCCGCCGTGTAGAGTGTCTGTGGCGTGCGGAGTACAGATTGAAAGACGCCGCGATATTCTGCCAGCGCGCTGAAAATGCTTTGCCCGCGCGTCTGCTCCATGCGGATTTTGCCCTGCTGGGTCTCTTCGGTCATTCGATAGGTGATATATGCCTTGATGGTGAACATGATCGCTGCAAAGATGTATAAGCCGCGCACAGTGGGTACCATCGAAAACTTTCCGATCAATAAACCCGCTATCGGCGCAAAAAAGCCAGACAGGGTGACGGCGATGTAGATCCATGAGTAGATGTCCACCAACTGGTCCTTGTCGGCATCCTCCACAAGCAGGCAGTTCCACGAGTTGTGGGTCACACGCCATACGCTGTTGACGATGCCCGCGATCAGGAAGTACCAGTAGTTCTGGGCAATGGCTGAGATGATGGAGGGGACAGTCCACGACAGGATATCGAAGATCAATGTGGTTCGACGACGTCCCAATTTGTCCGTGATGATGCCGCCGAACAACGCAAAGAAGACCTGGAATCCCAGACTGACGCTGGCGATCGACCCGATCTGCAGGTCGGTCAATCCCAGGGCCAGCATGTAGATGGAAACGTAGGGTAGGTATAGAAAGTATGGAATACCCCACAATGGTTCGTTGTAGACGCATCCACGTGGGTTGCCGCGCAGGTTTTTCAAGGTTGTGATGAGAGAGTGATTCACTTTTGACTCCACATTGGTACGGTGATGCTTGCGGCTGGATTATAAAGAAAAAACTCCTGAACGGGTCAGGAGTTTTGTGGAATGTGTCCGTGTTGGTTTTAATTTGTCTTTGCATCCGCAATCCACTCTCGAATCTGGTTGGGGGTGACTGGTTCTTCAAGCAAGCGTTTGAAATATGTGTCTCGGTCTACGCGAGTGAATAACTCTTCGAGAAGGTCATAACCAACATCATACGTAAAGACATACGACCGGGAAAGCGGCTCGGAGATGAATCTGATGTGCTGCTGCGCCTGTTTTTCATTGGAAAGTGCATACTTTTGAAGATACTGCTTGATCTCATTCTCCCCCTTATTCTGGTCATAGAGCATGAAAGCCGCATTCCCAAATGCCCCTCCAACTTTTTGGCGCGCGTTTACAATTTCCAGCATCTGTTTGGGATCAATATGCGACATCCC
>DATDAG010000453.1:0-5158 GCA_036525495.1 Anaerolineales bacterium | reverse complement strand
GGTCCTTTTTACGGCGGGATTCGGGTATGTTCTTCACCCGGCTCCTCAACAGAATGACCAGCAGGGCAAGCCCCGCAAATATGATCGCGCCCATTACAAGGTGGGAACTGTATTGTGCCAGGAATGCCTCCACACCGCTGGGCGGGTGGATGATCGTGAACGTGACCGGGATGCCGATGCTCGATTTTTTCAAGCCCAGCATATCCTCCGCTTCGACAATGATCTCGTGCTGTCCGCTTTTGTCGAAGGCGCTGTAATCCCACAGGAAACTCCCAAAGGGTTCCTTGGTGTTCTCGGCAGCGACCTGCCCGTCTACGTACAGTGTTGTGCGCTTGAGATCGCGCTTGTGTCCGTCCGGGAATTCGACAATGATCTCGATGACCTGTTGTGAAGGCTCAAGAATTTCCTCATTATAGGGGTCATCTGCCGGGGGCTGACGCGTGATCTGCAATGGCGGCGAGATAAAGATCGGGTTCGGCGGCTGGACATCCACACTGAAGGTCTTGTCGAGCGCGGGGATTGTCGTATCCTGTGCCTGGATGTAGAAGCCAAGCGTGTGATCGCCGGAGGTTGTCAATACGGATGTGTACGTTATTTCATAAATATGCCGCAACGGAGCGAAATACATGTTCAGGTCTGGGAAAGGTTCGGTCCTGGAAAACGAGAAGAATGCCCCGTCCGTTTGCTGGGCTAGGGATTTGAACGCGTTCGCGCTTGCGGAGACGTTGAACTCCTCTGCATCGATGAACCAGACGAAGACCCGCACCTTCGACTCCACCGCGCGCTGGATGAGTGGGGCTATGATGTTATCTATATTGGGATCGTCCATGTGCGGCGTGATGAACAGGACTGCACGCTTCATGCCGGGTTCCGGCGTCGGCGCGTTGGCAGTATCCAGTGCGATGGACAGGGTTTGCAGGTTGGGTGTCGAATTGCGGAGATCGGGTTTGAAGGAATCCAGGCTGATGAACCAATCGTCCACTTCCGCGTGGTTGATGAGCGACCCCGATAACGAGACCAGGCTCAGGTCGTCGCGTGAATCATCGGGTTGTGATTCCACCCAGCCGCTTAATGCGCCCACAACCATTTCAAATCGAGAGACACCGTTGGAATCTCGTATTGCCATGGGAGGACCGGGGTTGACAGCAACTGCCACCTGTACCGGCACAGCGGGTTGGCTGATCGAGTCTGCTTTGTTTTCCACTCCATCTTCGTAAACGGTGATGTCGGATGGTTCGAGACCGACAATAAATTGACCGTTCGCGTCGTATACATCCACGAGCACGGAGACTTGCGGAAAGTTCGACGCGTCTATGCGCGCGATTTCTGCGTAGGCGGCTGTCTGGGCATGGACAAAGGTCCGGGGCCCAGTGAGCAGGCTGACGGTCAGAATGAAGCGAAAGAATCTACTCATCCGCCTCAAGCACAACCGGTGCGTCATCCCACGGTTTGGTCAGTCGCAGGTACACAAGGGTATAGGTCGCTTTCAAGAATGTAATGCCAATCCCCTGCACCAAAGCCATGACAGGGAAGAAGACCAAACTGAAACAGCCCATGAAAAGCATCGTTGTGCGCGGATTGAATTCGAACTGTCCGCCGTCCATAAAGAACGGGATAAAAAAGAAGGGCATCATGAACGGCACCACAATGATACTGCTGAGAAGACCAATACCCAAATACACGATCAGTGAGACCAGCACGATGCGCCAGAAGTTGGCGCGGATGAGTTCCCAGCCGCGCTTGATCGCGTCGGTCACGCCGAGGTCGTCCACAACGACCGACACCTGTGATTCTTCGATATAACCATAAAAGACCATCATGACGGGATAGATCAAGAGGAACAGCGGTTGCAGGCAAATGAAACCGACACCTGCCGTCACTACGCCGATCAAAGCCATGCATCCAAAGATCACAAGGAAGACAAGTGAAACAGCAAGACCGATCAATAGCAAGACCCCAAGCACGCGCCACCAATAGGGCCTTGAGTCGTTGAATAACCCAATGAACGTGAGCCGTTCTGCACCCTCGTCCGCGCGCATTACACCGAGCGCCACCGAAGACGAGGAAACGCCATAAAGCACATAACTTATGATGCTGACGATAATACTGAATACAACAAACAGTGAAATGATCAGCGGTTCTTCGATAAAGAACGGATTGCTGAATGACCCCTCATCCATGAAGAAGATCGGCACGAACACAAACGGGAAGACCAGGAAACTCACCAACACGGGTATTGCGCTGAACGTCCACAGCACCTTGTGCTTCCAAGTGATCTTGAACGCGCTGGAAAGGATTTCTCCAAGGTCAAAGTTCATATTGCTCCTCAATCATCAATCCAAACTCGTCAATCGTTAATCAAAAATCGCGATCACTCCCACTCAATGGTGGCGGGCGGTTTGCTCGTAATATCATACACCACGCGATTTATCCCGTCCACTTCGTTCACTATACGGTTTGCCACTCTGGCAAGCAGTTCATGCGGCAGACGCACCCAATCGGCAGTCATAAAATCCTCGGTCGTCACCGCGCGGATCCCCGCCGCCTCCTGATACGTCCGCTGGTCGCCCATCACGCCCACAGACCGCACTGGCAACAACACGACGAACGCCTGCGATGCCTGCGCCTTCTTTCCCAACAACCCCTCATTGGATAGTTCCTCGATCAGGATCGCATCCGCCGCACGCAAACGGGAGACGCGCTCCGGCGTGACCTCCCCGAGACAACGCACTGTCAACCCCGGACCTGGGAACGGCTGCCGCCAAACGAGTTTTTCCGGCAACCCAAGCGCTTCACCGACTGCCCGCACCTCGTCCTTGAACAAATAACGCAGCGGCTCGACCAGTTCGAATTGCATATCCTCCGGCAACCCGCCAACGTTGTGATGCGTCTTGATCTTCTCGGCTTTATTGCGATCCGGCGCGGATGACTCGACCACATCGGGATAGATCGTCCCCTGCACTAAAAATTTCGGCTGTCCAAGTTGCTTTGCCTGTTCTTCAAAAATGCGGATGAATTTCCCACCGACGACTTTTCGTTTTTGCTCCGGTTCGGTCACCCCGTGAAGCACCGAGAAGAATTCGTCAGCGGCGTTAACTGTTATTAGTTCAGCGTGAAGGTTATCCCGAAATGCCGAAGCGACCTGTCCGCCTTCATCTTTTCGCAGCAGACCGGTATCCACAAAAACAGCCACCAGTTGGTCACCAATCGCTCTATGCACCAGCGCCGACGCCACCGACGAATCCACGCCGCCCGAAACCGCCACAAGGACGCGTTCCCTGCCGACTTGTTTTTGTATCTTCTCCACCGCGTCATCAATGATGGATTTGGGTGTCCACAAAGGTTTTGCACCGCAAATATCAATAGCAAAATGCCTGAGTAGTTTCTCGCCATTCGGCGTGTGATGGACTTCAGGATGAAACTGCACACCAAAATATTTTCTTTCCATGTCACCCATCGCCGCCAGCGGACTGTGGCCTGAGCGTGCCAGCGCGATAAATCCCTCGGGGAGTTTTATAATGCGGTCGCCGTGAGACATCCAGACTTTGGAGAGGTTGGAGAGTAGAGAATTGGGAGTTAGCAGCTCGATCTCTGCGTGACCATATTCACGGTTTTGCGATGATGCAACTTCCCCGCCCAGCGCGTGGGTAAGCGCCTGCATCCCATAACAAACCCCGAGGATCGGCAGGCCCGTCTTAAAGATAAAGTCTTGAATAAACGGGGCGTTATCTTCGTATACTGATTTCGGTCCCCCGGAGAATATAAATCCTTTGGGAGTTATGGAGAGGATTTTTTCCATGGGCGCATCCCACGGGAACAACTCGCAATAGACTTGTGATTCGCGTATACGTCGCGCAATGATCTGCGCATATTGGGAACCGAAATCGATAATGGCAATGGAGTCCATAAATATAATCCCTCACCCCAATCCCTCTCCCTCAGGGAGAGGGGCAAGAGGTGAGGGCGAAATCAAATGAAAATGCAATTGTGGAAAATCCTGATACTCTCCGCCATTGACGATCAGACGATATGCGGAAAGATGATACTCATCCACAAGACTGTGCACCGTGGAATACAGTTCCGTGAGGAAAGCAGAATCCTTTGGATCAAATTCCATCAGCGTTTTGACGGTCTTCTTCGGCACAAGAAGAACATGAAACTCATATGAAGGCTTCGGATGATGGAAAGCCATCAAAGTTTCCGTCTCGTGCAAACATTTTACGGGAATGACAAAACTCATGTGTTCAAATATCCAGCCGATTATCCGCACAATCCATGGATGCCACAACCAACTTCGCACAACAATCCCTTGACCTTCAAACCTTCAAACTGGATTTCCGAACTCGATCTTCCCCTCATCCATCGCGGTGATACAAGCCAGCGAATGGATCGGCACGCCGACCGGCTTCAATGCATCCCGCCCGCCCTCGAAAATCTTCTCGATCAACGCGCCGATGCCGACGATCTTCGACCCCGAAGCCTCTGCCAGACGCACCAAACCCAGAATGGTCTGACCGCTTGCGAGAAAGTCATCAATGATCAGAACCTTTTCGCCGTTTGCAAGGTACTCAGGCGAGACGATCAACTCCACCATGCGTCCCTTTGTGTGCGATGGGGCAAGCGTCAGATACACCTGATCGGGCATCGTGATCGGTTTATGTTTGCGCGCATACACCACCGGCAAACCGAGATGGATCGCCGTTGTCACAGCCGGGGCAATGCCCGAGATCTCAGCGGTCAGCACCTTGGTCGCGCCGACTGAGGCGAAGAGCCGCGCAAACTCCCTGCCGCAGGCATCCATTAATAAGGGATCCACTTGATGATTCACAAAACTATCCACCTTCAAAATTCCCCCGCCCAGCACCTGACCGTCGCGCAGAATCCGTTCCTCGAGTTCCTTCACATCCGCCTCCATGACCAGACAAATTTTTGTCATTGTACAACGCCATATAAGTATTTGCAATGCGCGCTCCTTTCCCTATCTGTGCCCTCTAGAGGGGGAAGCCCAGGATGGGGGTAGGGCAATCGCATCTAATTTGGCATTCAAAGCTGCACAATTCTGGGAGAAATGCATTATTTGAAGCCATTTTTGTTGGAGTTATCTCAGTTTGTCCAGTTCCTCGATGCCAGGGTACTCCGTTTAACCTTGTTGAAGGCT
>DATDAG010000452.1:0-3145 GCA_036525495.1 Anaerolineales bacterium | reverse complement strand
GGGCATCACCGAACTTGCCCGGTATTTGATCGTTCTATTCATACCATTGCCTGTTTTTCTGGCATGGAACCATGCGAAGTTCAGCATGGAATTTTCGATTGCCATTCTTACGCTCGTCACAATTCCAGTTACTTTTTTTGGCTGGAATTATGACCAGTCCATGCTTTTGATCCCAATATCATTGATCTTTACTTGGTTGGCAAAATCGAAAAAAAGTATATTTAAACTTTTGATTATCGCTTCAATAATAACTGCATTAGGAGTTAATCTATATCTTAGATTCGTGCCAACCAACGATTTGCTTTTTGTTTGGTTCCCCCTGTTCTGGTGGCTTATCTTTCTCCTGGTTTGGCGCAATCACTCATTACAAGCCCGTCTAACTTAATCCCATGAATAAACAATTCCGCGAACTCTCGGTCATTATCCCCGCATCCAATCAGAGTGAAAATCTGGATGCATTTTTATCGCAAGTTCATTCGACCTTAATCGACCTTTCGATCAGTTTTGAGATCATAATAGTGGGCCGTCAAATCCGTGAAAGTACCCGAAAATCCATTCGCGAAAATATATGTATATTTGTCGAATCCCCAACCGCAGAGTATGGAGACGCGACACTGAGCGGAATTCGTCAATCGATCGGCAAATTTATTATTATCATCGAACCCGGTCTTGCACATCCAAAAACATTTCTCCAGGAACTATGGGTAAATCGCGAAGCTGCAGATGTGGTCATTGGCTCCAGATATATTTCAGGGGGGGAAGCAAGGATGCCATTTATTCGAAAGGTATTGAGCAAAATATTGAACCTGCTTTTCAGCCGCGGACTGGATCTTGACGTGCGAGATATGTCGAGCGGTTTTCGTTTATACAAGAGTCATGTTGTCAAAAACCTGACAACCAACAACAAAGGTTTTGACGTTTTGCAGGAAATTCTAGTGATGCTTTTACTGGAAGGACATTCGATCAATGAAATTCCAATTAACTACCAATCAACAGACAATGCCTATGGGCGGATGTCTCAATTCGGACTGGCATACCTGAGAACATTTTCCCGCCTTTGGAAACTCAGGAATTCGATTGCCAGCGCTGATTACGACGCGCGCGCCTACAATGCAATGATGCCTCCACAACGGTATTGGCAGAGGAAACGCTACAAGCATATTACAGCCATGCTAAAGAATAAAGGAAAATGCCTGGATGTCGGTTGTGGTTCCAGCCGGATTATTGGGGCGCTTCCAAAAGGAAGCATTGCCCTTGATATTCTAATCAGAAAACTTCGTTATGCACGGCGATTTGGACACCCCACTGTTCAAGGTTCTATATTTGACCTTCCCATTCCCAATGAGTCGTTTCCCTGTGTTCTCTGCTCCCAGGTCATTGAACACGTGCCACGGGCAAATGTATTAGATGAATTGGATCGGGTGCTCCAACCCGGCGGTTTCTTGATCTTGGGAACCCCCGATTATGCCAAATGGCAATGGAATGTCATTGAATGGTTATACAAACTACTTCTCCCTCAAGCTTATGCAGACGAGCATATTACTCACTATACAAACCAAGAACTCCATACTGAACTTGTGATGAAACGAGGATACAAACTGGAGGTAACGCGATATATCCTGCAAGGCGAATTGATTTTAGGATTGCGAAAACCATCGGGCTAAGAGGGGAATCACTTACTGGATTCCAATATATCCAAGGATAAATAGATACAGGAGCAACTCAAGCGAGGAGCTTTTTATACTCCGCCGCAATCTGCTTCGCGATCTTCTCCCATGCGTAATCCTGCGCGTACTCTACTGCTTGACCACTCATCTTATTATGGAGTTTCCCGTCTTTCAACAGCCACGATAACTTATCGCATAGAGTATCCGGCTCCTCGGCTGGGATCGTGAAACCTGTCTCGCCATCACGTACAAGATACGCCAGCCCGCCCACTTCCGACGCGATCACAGGAGTTCCACAAGCCATCGCTTCGAGCGCCACCATGCCAAATGACTCATAATGCGACGGCATCACCAGCACATCTGCCGCTGAATAAAAATAGGGCAGTTTGTCCTGGTCGCGCCTTCCCAAAAAGATCACGGATTGATCCAGACCAAGATCGTCACATAACTGTTTCAGGCGCGCCATTTCCACAGTCATAGCCTCGCGGCTGGCGCTCGGATCGCCGCCAATGATCGCAAGATGCACAGGCTTCGCCGTTTCCTTCAACGACAAACACGCCATCGCCTCGATCAGCGTATCCACACCCTTCAATGGCTCGATGCGCCCCACGAACAGGATCATCCGATTTTCCGGTCTCAAGCCCACATATGTTTTCGCCTCATCCGCAGGGATCGGATAAAAATGGCTCAAGTCCACACCCGGCGGGATGACGACCAGTTTGGATGCCTCCGCTTTGTAGAGGAAACGCAACTGCGTCAACTCAGCCAAAGTGGCGACAACAACCCGGTTCACGCGACGGAGAACCTGTTTCTCCCCAATGACCCGGTACTCGCCTTCGCGTTCCGCTTCCGAACGCGCGATGCGGTTCTTCATCTCTCCCAAAGTGTGGAACATGTGAATAATTGGCGTGCCAGCCCAAAGGTCCGAAAGAGACGCGGCGGCTATCCCAGACATCCAGTAATGGCTGTGGATGATGTCATATTGGATTCCCTTTTCTTTCGCGAAGGCATTGACGCCATCCACAAATTTTGGGATGTAATCCGCCAACTCTTGTTTCGGGATCGGGTGTTCAGGACCCGCAGGCACGTGGACGACACGGTTGCCATAGCCGAGTTCGTGCAGGACGTGCGGCACGTGATCGTCCTGAGAGCGCGTGAACACATCCACATGGATGCCCATTTTACCCAGCTGACGCGTGAGTTC
This sequence comes from Anaerolineales bacterium, assembly GCA_036525495.1. GTDB lineage: Bacteria > Chloroflexota > Anaerolineae > Anaerolineales > Villigracilaceae > Defluviilinea. The sequence goes on along the minus strand of DATDAG010000452.1, from coordinate 274 downwards.
GCGGACGTAGACATTCATACCGCCCGTATCCTTGCCGCCCAGCGTCGCCAGCGGACAGGTGTGATAGGAGATCATTGCAATTCGTAACATTTTCTTTCCCGCCATCTTAGATGCGGTGTGTGATTGAAAACTTGCGTGTTACATGTCATTACGAGCCCGCGAAGCAATTTCGTGCTCGATGATTAGTCTGGATTGCCGCGCTCGTTTCATTCGCTCGCAATGACGGGTTATGCCGAAACTTGCGATATTAACTATAATCCTTTATAATCCCCGC
>DATDAG010000451.1:0-3762 GCA_036525495.1 Anaerolineales bacterium | reverse complement strand
GTTTGTAAGAAATGTCAATATCCTCGACCGCGATCAAGCTTAAGTCCTGCAAATATTGGGGCTTGTCGCTTACATCCTCCTCCATGAAGTTTGGCGGACGGTAGGGTGGAGGAGCCGGTAAAGCCGAATTGGAACGGAATTGTTCGTGATGACGGTCAGCCCAAAAATAAGGCGAATGGGGGTTGTAATAACTGACAACCAGGAAGAAGGGCGTGTCCCGATTGGCAGCGATGTAGTCAATTGATTTGAGAGTTACGAGATCTGCGCTGAACAACGCATTATCCTGGGTGTATTCAACGACTGTCCCGTTTTCAGAAATACTGTAATTCTTGTAAAACGAAGCTGAGCCGATATCGTCGTCTCCAAGGTTCCTGCCCAGGAAAGCGCCCCAGTCGCTCCAGCCGGGGGGGACGTAGCCATAGGGCGACAATCCGTCATAATCATTCAGGTATTTTCCATAAAAGGCGGTTCGATACCCTGCGCTTTGCATCCATGTCCCAATGCTGGCGCTGTCATCGAATTTTGGAGCACCGCCCAAGGGAGCGCTGTTGGTATAAACCTTGTGGTTGTGGACGTACTCACCTGTCAGGATGCTGACGCGGCTCGGACAACACAGCGGCGTGGTGATGAATCCGTTTTCGAAATTCACACCACCCTTGAGCAGGACATCACGCACGGTCGGCATGAACTGGACGGTCTCGTAGGGCTGGTCATCGGTGACGATCAAGATGATATTCGGACGCGCGTCATCGAGCCGCTCCTGTCCCGCTTTCGCTTCCACCTGGACATCAAAAATGGTTGTCTCGTAAGGGGCAGACGCGGCAACTGGCTCAGGCGCCGCTTCGACAGCGCAAGCGGAAAGCAACAAGATGGCTGCCAATATGAAAATAACGGTCGTTCGATTTTTTATCACCTACAGATTCTCCAATAACGTCGAGGGATGGGGTATCCTGATTTATAAAGTCTATCACCTCCTTCATTTGATGTGGGCATGGAACGCCCGATTGAACTCTTCCGGCTTTTCAATGAAGGGCAAATGACCAGCATCTTCGATGACAACTTCTTCATAATCTCCACCAGAAGCAGCATATTTTTCCAGCACTGCACGTGTTTGCCCAATCATGGGCTGGGGTGGGAAGACATCCTCACCCGGCCAGCCGGGAATCAAACCCATCATGCCAAGGAAACCGGGATCAGACGCTGCGCTGTCAGATACGACCATATCGTCTTTTCCGCGGATCCACAGGACCTTCGTCTTGGGTTCTGAAGCGATGATCTTCTCCACGCTGACAGCGTATTTCGGTGACGTGGCATTGGTCGCACCCCATTTTCCTGGCGCTATAAAAGGCCAATTCGCGGATTTTTCTGCATCACCCGGCACATCCTGCTCGCCAAGGTGGGTGCTATTAAGCGAATCGACCAACACATCTTCACGCGCAGAGATGAACGGCGGCTTGACCAGCAGCGTGCGAATCGCAGAACGCGGCGAGAATTGGCTCTCCAGACTGCGATCACCATCCTTCATGCGCTTGATCAACTCTGGGTTGGACAGTCCGCCACCCGAACCTGCAAAGTCAGGGAAGCAGGGAGTCCCATCCATATCCTTCGTTCCGCCGAAGCCGTAGGGTGAGCCGGTATCCACCAAGGTCGCGGATAGAAAGCGATTCGGATAATCCACCATCATGTGCCAAACCACCATGCCCCCCAGCGAGTTGCCAACGATGTGCGCCTTGTCAATGCCAAGGTGATCAAGCAATGCAACCGCGTCATCGGCAAGGTCGCCCATGCCGTTCGCTGCATCTATCTTCTTTTCGAGTTCCGCTTGACCGAAACCGCGCTGGTCGGGAGCAATACCGCCGAAACCATCAGGCAGGGCAACCATTGTCTCCTCCCACCATGTGGCGGATGAAACATTTCCATGCAGGAAAAGGATTGGGATCCCGTCATTCGCGCCGCTGAATAGAACACGCGTCGTAATGCGTTTCGTCGTAATCATTTTGGCGGATACGCCTTTCATTGTTGGGATGCTCATCAGGGTTTCCTTTCTGGAATTCTGAAGTTCTACTTCAGACAGACTTTTCCGAAAGTAGAACTTTCGGATTCCTATACACTGCTCACTCGAGGTATTTCTCTTTCAATTTGATCTTCTCGACTTTTCCATAAGCCGAATAGGGCAGTTCATCCGCAAACACGAATTTCTTGGGGACTTTGAATTTCGCGATCCTGCCCGCGCAGTGCTCCTTCAATTCATTCTCAGAAACCTGTGCTCCATCATCCAATGCCACGATCATCAAACCGACCTCGCCCCAGGTCTTGTCGGGTTTGCCAATCAACGCCGCATCCTTGACTGCTGGATGTTCGCGCACCACTGACTCTACTTCTGCGGCATAGATATTCTCTCCGCCGCTCTTGATCATGTCTTTATAGCGTCCGTCAATGTAATAGAAACCGTCCTCGTCGCGGTGCGCCATGTCGCCGGTATGGAACCAGCCATCCACGATTGTTTTTTCGGTTGCTTCGGGATTGCGCCAGTAGCCAGAGCAAACGTGCAGACCGCGGATCAGCAATTCGCCAGCCGCGCCAACCTCGATGTCCGCGTTTGACTCGGGATCAACGATCCTCATCTCGCTGTGGAAGATTGGCTTGCCCACCGAGCCAGTTTTTGGTACAGAGTCCTCGTCCGTCATGCTGAAACAGTTCGGTCCCACTTCTGTCAGTCCGTAGCCCTGGCGGAAGATGATGCCTTTTTTGTCGCGCCAGGCGTTCATGAGTTGAGGCGGGCAGGGCGCGCCGCCGCTGATGAAGAAATGCACCTGGCTGAAGTCGGCTTGGTTGAAGTAATCCGAGTCCATCCACATCTGAAAAAGCGTTGGCACGCCAAGGATCACCGTGCAATCTTCCTCCATGATCCAACGCAACGACGCGGCGGGATCGAAATCGCGTGCCAGAATGATGCGTCCGCCGACATACAGGATAGGCGTGAGAAAGGCGAACAACCCACCCGCGTGAAAGAGCGGTGTGTAAACGGGAGAGATGTCCTTCTCTGTCAGCCCCCAACTGATGACTGTGTTGATGCAATTGAATAATATTTGACGATGCGGGAGAATCGCTCCCTTTGGATTGCCCGTGGTACCGGATGTGTACAGGATGCAATACGGCGTTTCCAAATCCATCTGCGGGCGCCTCGGTTCCTGACCTGATGCCTGCTTCACGCCATCTTCATAATCCACTGCCCCGGTCATTTCCGCTCCGCGCAAATTGACGTAGTATTCCACCTTGATGTCTGATCTCATCTCTTCAACGACTTGCACGAATTCAGGTTCGACAATCAGCGCCTTCGGCTCGAGGTCGTTGATCATGTAGGTCAGTTCGCGGGAGGTCAACCGCCAGTTGAAGGGAGCGAAGATGGCGCCGATCTTCGGCAGTCCGTAGAAGAGGTCAATGTACACGATGCTGTTCTTAGCAAGGATTGAAACGCGGTCACCAGGCTGTACACCGAGTTCGTCGCGCAGGAAGTTCGCCAGTCGGTTGGCACGCTCGTTCAAATCGGAATATGTGAAGCGGTCCCCGGTCTCCAACTCAACAAGGGCAATGCGTGCCGGGGTCAGGTGTGCTCTTTTGCTTAATAGGTCAGCCGCGTGCATTTTTCTCCTCAGCAAGTTGTTCCATTTTAGTATTTACAGGTTACGGAGCAGTTACACGGTTTCAAGGTTGTTTCGCCAGAAAGCCCAACAAGATGGAATTGAATTCCTGCGGTCGTTC
>DATDAG010000450.1:0-5071 GCA_036525495.1 Anaerolineales bacterium | reverse complement strand
CCTCAATGGACTGGTTCACCTGCGCATACAAGACCTTCGATGTCATGATATCTTCAACTTTGGTATCTTTTGCCGTGCGTCCGTGCAGATCCACCCGGCGGACACAATCGCGTTCCGAAAGGATTCCTCCCACCATTCCGTCAGACATCACCAATAATGCCCCGGTATTGTGGTCAGCCATCATCTTGAGCGCTTCGAAAATGCTTGCATCAGGTGCAATCGAAAACACATCCCCGCCCTTCTTACGGATGATGTCGCGCAATGTTGTCATAACAGCCTCCTTTGGATGTCTCGGAATAGGCAAAGTATAGACTCAAATCCGCTCTCTGGCAAGCACATGAGCATTCCCTTGCCAGGTTTGTATGATATTGGAAAATTGGATGGTTCTGGGATAAACTTCAACTAACGATCATGTTTTCCCACACCGTACTGCGCACAAAGATCATTCCCCCACCTCGTGGACCACGCACGCTCGCCCGTCCGCGTGTGAACCAGAATTTAATACAGGCTCTTGAGTACCGCCTGACCATCCTCCAAGCGGGGGCGGGATACGGAAAGAGCACGGCGCTGGCGGAATTGTCAGCGGAGAATCTGCCCATTGTCTGGTATCAGGTTAGTGATGAAGATAACGATCCGCTGGTCTTCCTCCTGCATGTTTGCCATGCCATACATCGGGCGCATCCCGATATAAAAGAATTACCAACTCCATTCCTTGAATCCTGGAGCGGTGGACAAGGTCCGCTGCCGTGGCGCGGAATACTCGATCAGGTCATCAATGCGCTGAGCGGTTATCCTGTCACTCCCGTTCTGCTGGTTCTCGACGATGCGCATCATGTCACAGAGACGGGGGAAGTGCCGCATCTGCTGGACCGTTTGATCGGTCTGGCTCCTGCAAATTTCCATGTGCTGTTATCGGGGCGACCAACGATCACCCTGCCGAACCTCGCGCGTTGGCGCGCCAAGGGTGAAGTATTGCTCCTCGATCAAACAGCGTTGACATTTACCACCGATGAAATCACCTCGCTGTTCGCAACCCATTACAACGTCGAATTGACGACCGATGAAGCGAATTCGCTCCTCTCTTACACGGAGGGCTGGGCGATCGCGCTGCAACTCATCTGGCAGAACCTGCGGGCGCAATCCGTGCCCTCTCTTGAATTTCCATCGCATTGGCAGGCAGCTTCACTGGATGCGCTTTTCGACCTGCTGGCGCGCGAAGTCTTTGCAGGACAATCGGCAGACGTACGTGAATTCCTCTTGATCACATCCACGCTTCGTGAACTCAAGCCCGATGTGTGCGATGCTCTCCGACGGGCGGCGGGCAACCTCATTGGCGACTCAGCCTCGATGCTTGCCTACCTGCGACGGCAGGATTTGTTCACCGTCGAAACAGCCGAAGGCTTGATGCGTTACCATCACATCTTTCACAACTTTCTGCGCCAGCAATCCACCCCCGAACAGCGCCAAAAATGGAACCGCATTGCGGCGGATTATTTCTCGCCACGCGACGATCCCGAATCCGTGATCTATCATCTGCTTGAAGCGCAGGCTTGGGATGCTGTTGCCGATCTGCTTGACCAATATTCCGTGAACCTGCTTAATATGGGACGGCTCGATACACTTGCGACGTACATCGATTCACTGCCTCCCGAGGTCCTGCATCTACATCCCATGCTTATTTTTACACTGGGGGAACTTGCCCGTCTGCACAGCCGCTTCGACGAAGCGCTGGGTTGGTACAAACAGGCGGAAACCATCTGGCGCAACCGCGGACAGCAGGACGGCATCGCGCGGGCGCTGCGCGGGCAGGCGCGCGTGTATCTCGATACAGTGGATCCAAGCAAGGCTGAACAACTGCTTGAGGAAGCCATCCGCTTGAGTGACGGCTTCGAAGACCGGGAAGCGCAGGTGCGTTTATTCGAATTGCTCTCGGAGAACAAACTCAATTCCGGGCGGGTGGAGGAGGCGGAACGTCTGCGACAACGCGCCGACGACCTGCGCCTGGAAGGTCCGACCAACGATCAATTGTGGTTCAGGGTGTTGCTGCGCACAGGTCGCTTCAGTGAGGCGCGGAGGGAATTGGAGAAACGCGCCGAAACAGAGAAGACCAAACCCGTGCAAACCCCACGCGCTCACCGCGAAACTTTATTGCTCCTATCTTTCATCTACACCATGCAGGGAGAACCCGATCTGGCTTATCAAGCGGCGGTGGAGGGGACGCGGCGCGGCGAATCGTTGGACTCTCCGTTCGTCAGCGCGGTGGGATACATGCGTCAGGGACATGCCTGGATGCATCTTGGGGATTTCAAGGAGCGCGCTGAGAATTTCAACAAAGCCCGCCAACAGTATGAAAAAAGCATCGAGATCAGCCGCATGCTGGCAGTGCCGCGCTTGAGAGTCGAATCGGGGTGGGGATTGTGTCGCTCATATGGCTACGCAGGTGACCTGACCAGGGCGTTGACCCACGCGAATGAATCCATCGAGATCGCTGACCAGGCTGGCGACGAATGGATCGCGTCCTTGATCCGCCTGACGATGGGCGCCAGCCTTACGATGGCTGGTCAATACGAATCAGCGGAAGGATGGCTTGGCAGGGCGGTGACTGGTTTTCAGGAGTGCAGTGACCCGTTCGGGCGTAGCGCCGCGCGACTGTGGCTCTCTTTCGGATATTTCAATTGCAGGCAGTTTGACCGCCTCGCGCAGACACTTCCTGAAGTCCTTGCCGCCTGCCGGTCGAACGGGTATGACTTCCTTTTTACGCGTTCATCCATGCTCGGCGCACTCGACGAGCGCATCTTCATCCCATTGCTGATCCATGCGTCGCAAATGGAATGGGAGGCAGGTTACGTTGCCGGGCTTCTATCCGAGGGGCTTGGGCTGTCTGAAATTTCGGTGCATCCGGGTTATCAGCTGAGAGTACAGACCTTGGGGAGTTTTCAGGTTTGGCGGGGGGATGAAGCGATCCTGTCCAACGGATGGCGGCGCGAGAAATCGAGGCAGTTGTTCCAACTCCTGTTGACGTACCGACATTCGCCGCTCGACCGCGACCAGATCTGTGAACATCTCTGGCCCGAAGCCGATCCAGCCATTGCCCAGCGAAATTTCAAGATCACGTTGAATACATTGTATCAAGTGCTCGAGCCTGAACGGGATGCAGGGTCTGAGTCCGCGTATATTCTTCGTGAAGGTACAACCTACGGATTGCGTCCCAATGCAGACTTGTGGCTGGATGCAGAGGAGTTTGTAAAATTGGTAAAGGGTGCAAAGGAAAATCCTATCTTACTTCAACAGGCTGTGGATTTGTTTGCAGGCGAGTTCCTGCCCGATGCCATTTACGAGAACTGGGCGGCGGAGGAACGGGAGAGATTGTCTGCGCTCTTCCTCGAAACTGCGGACCATCTCACCGAGATGAGGATCGGACAGAAACGATTTACCGAAGCCGTTGATCTTTGCCAGCGCATCCTGAGTCAGGACAATTGCTGGGAACGCGCCTACCGCCACTCGATGCTGGCGTATGAAGGATTGGGCGACAGGGGACAGGTCGGACGCACGTATCAGCGCTGTGTGCAAACCCTGCGCGATGAACTGAATGTCAGCCCCGCGCCTGAAACGCTGAAATTGTACGAGAAGTTGACAAGTTCATAGTTTGTCATTTTCCCTGTATCTCATTCTCTTCCGTACATTCGGTGCGGAAGATTTTTTGTTAACCAGCCCCTGTAACTCCCCTGTTACCGTCCCTTGCTATCCTGACAACAATGGAATCCCAGTCGCCTCTCATCTCTTCATTTATCATCCGATTTGTAATGAACGAAGTGCAGGAAGAGCATGCGGATGCCCCGTCGCATCCATTTCGCGGCTCCATTCGTCACATTCAAAGCGATGAGGAGATGAACTTCCATGCCTGGGAGGATGCGGTCGAATTTATACGGCGTTATGTGCCGCTCGAGTCTGAAACAGGCTCAGATGGCGACTGAGGCTGTTTTCTATTCCAAATAACATAAAACAGGAGAAATATAAAATGAGAATGAAAGACAAGGTGGTACTCGTCACGGGCGGAGCGGCAGGCATAGGCAAAGCCACTGCCCTGCGTTTCGCAGAGGAAGGCGCGAAAGTCGTTATTTGCGATATCAACGAAACGACCGGACAGGAAACGGTCAAAGAACTTGGATCTAATGTCGCCTTCAACAAGGTCAACGTTGCGGACCGCAAAGAAGTCCAGAAATGGGTGGACGATGTCGTTGCAAAATACAGCCGCGTGGATGTGATGGTCAGCAACGCCGGCATCCTGCGCGATGGGCAATTGGTCAAGGTCAAGGAAGGTCAGCTTGTCGGGCAGATGTCTGAAGCGGATTTCGATCTCGTCATCTCGATCAACCTCAAGGGTGTGTTCAATTGCGCACAGGCTGTCGCGCCCCAGATGATCAAGCAAGGCGGCGGCATCATCCTCAACGCCACGTCTGTGGTGGGCTTGGATGGCAATTTCGGTCAAACAAATTATGTGGCCACAAAATCGGGCGTCATCGGCATGACCAAGGTCTGGGCACGTGAACTTGGTAAATATGGCATCCGTGTCAATGCGGTTGCACCTGGTTTCATTGCCACCGAGATTCTTTCTTCGATGCCTGAGAAGATTATCGCTGGCATGAAAGCAAAAACGCCGCTTGGTCGCATGGGTGATCCGCGAGATATTGCCAACGCCTATCTCTTCCTTGCATCCGACGAAGCCTCATTCATCACAGGCGAAACCCTGCGCGTGGATGGCGGCATCGTGGTGGGAACCTAGGATGCGACACCCGCAAATCCTATCCACTGGAAGTTATGTCCCCGAGCGCGTCGTGACCAACGTAGAAGTCGACGCGCTTTTAGGCGAATCTACGAACGAGTGGTTGCTTGCCAATGTTGGGATCAAAGAACGCCGTTGGATGGCGCCCGATCAGGTGACCTCTGATCTCATAGTGGAAGCATCCAAAAAAGCGCTTGCTCAAACCAGACTTTCGGCTGGTGATCTCGACCTGATCATTGTCTCCACTGATACCCCTGACTACCTGTCTCCGAGCACATCCATTGTCGT
>DATDAG010000449.1:0-5593 GCA_036525495.1 Anaerolineales bacterium | reverse complement strand
TTTCCCTGTTTGAGATAAATGCAAGCCATCAAGGCATCCACAGGGCGCAGGTTGGGGGTAGGAGTACGAACGTAAAAGCGCTGCGCTTCATTCAGCAGATCGAGTGCGTCATCCAAGTTTCCTTCAGATTCTTTCAAGAACGCCTGCGCCAAACTCTTGCGGTATGCCCAGTCCACAATCGTGGATTGCTCGCCGAGTTCAAAACCTTTTTGCAAATGTTGCGCAGAGCGGTCATCCTCCCCCGTCTCGTGATACAGCATCCCCAACCCGAGGTGATGGTGCGCTGTGTGCAGTTCCGCATGGTGAGCGGCGGCAAACTCGAGCGCTTGATGATAGGTTTGTATCGCATCGCGGAGCCGTCCTTGCGCAATCAGAATATCCGCTTTTCCAAACGATCCTGCAACGGCAAAGAAAATCTTTTCCGCCTGTTTCGAGGCTTCCACCCAATCGCTCATCAATTTGCAGGAGGCTTCCATGTTGCCATTTGCCCAATGCGTACCCATCAAGAGAGTGGAGATCTGCACAGACATAAAATCGTCATCCTTGGGAGCCAAGTTGAGGGCCAGTTCGGCATACCTGACCACATCCGAAAAACGATTTTGCGCCTGGGCATTGTAGGCACGTGCAAAAGCGATCCGCGCTGGCAGAGAATTAAACTGTTCCGCTTCCACAATGACGATTTCCCCGAGCGGGCGTTTGAGACACAGCTCGGCATCACGCAAGCTGGATTCGCTCGCTTCGATATTTCCCATGTCCATATACGCCGAACCCATTTGCGTACACAAAACGGGGCGGATGCGTCTCACCTCTGCTGGTAGTTGGTTCACCCATCCCAGCCAGACAGCCATCTGGAAACTTTCATTCATCGCATCCCAAGCCGACTCTGCCATGCGGGCGGCGCGATCAAAATCAGAAGCGGAAATGGCATGATGAAATGCTTCCGCGATATCTCCATTCGCCTCCAGCCACTCGCTTGCGAGGATATAAACCTGTACAGTCTCTCCAGATTTCATCTTCGTCATTAACTGCTGGCGAAGCAGGTCACGGAAGAGATGATGATAGCGATACCACTTGCGCTCATGATCGAGCGGAATGACGAACAGGTTGGCACGCTCGAGGTATTCCAGCGTCTCCTGCCCGCTGATGGAGGGAACGAACAGAATGGCGTCGCACAACGGAGCGCTCATGCGCTCGAGGATGGAAGTTTGCAGTAGGAACTTTTGAATGGCTTCGGGCTGTCTGTGCAGGACTTCTTCGAGCAGGTAGTCCAGCACAAAGCGATGACTACCAGTGAAGGATCGGATGAAACCAGCTGTGTCTTCAAGTCCCTGCATGGAGAGCCCGGCCAGCTGCAGACCGGCGATCCAACCTTCTGTGCGGGTTTCTAACGCAGTAATGTCTTCGGTGGTGAGATGCAAGTCCATTGTCTGGTTGAGAAATTCAACTGCTTCGGTTTCGGTAAATCGCAGATCCTTGACTCGCAATTCAGTCAACTGATCGCGAGCGCGCATGCGCGCCAGGGGCAGGTCGGGGTCCTCGCGTGTGGCAATGACCAAGTGCAAGCGTGGCGGCAATCGTTCGATGAGAAAAGCGAGGGCAGAGTCGATCGGTTTAGAGTCAACGCTGTGATAGTCGTCGAGAACGAGGATCAGATCGTTTTGAATTGCGGCGATCTCGTTCAACAGGGATGCCAGAATGTATTCGATGGAGGGCACTTGGGGAGATTGAAGCGCAGTCAACACTCCTCCTCCAATGTCTGAAACAACGGTTTGCAATGCCGCGATGAAATACGACCAAAAGCGGGACGGGTCCTTATCGTCATCATCAAGGGAGAGCCAAGCCACAGGATAGCCGTGCCTGGCCAACCATTCGACCAGAAGCGTAGTTTTTCCAAAACCTGCAGGGGCGGAGACGAGTGTCAATTTGTGGCGCATTGACTCGTTTAACCGTTCGACCAACTGTGGGCGGAGGACAACATTCTCTCGGAGCGGAGGAATATAAAGCTTCGTAGCCAGAATCTGAGCAGACATACTTGAAAATATAAAACACCCTTTATGTCGCACAGTTACAGCTTGAAGGGGTAAAGGTATCGGATGGAAATGGCCAAGGTGTAGAAACTGCCATCGTAAAACTAGGCATAGATGGGGGGGAGAAGAATAGTCTTCAGTGATACGCCTGCTGTGGCGGGCAGTACCAGGGAACACATTATCGTGCAAACACATGATTTAAACAGGGCATTCCATGAAAAGCAGGGTTTGTTTGGGGTCTCCTCAATATGATTACCTGTCAAGGTTCGACCACTTTCATGCATTTCCTGCGAGTAACAAACAGGCACACAGCTTCCACTGTTGCATAGAATGTGATAGGACTTACGCAAAAACCTTGAAGTTGACGGCGAACTTCAAACATCTACATCAAACAATTATTGATGAGTGCTTTTTGGCTTCAATATATATCGCTGTTAGTACACATATATCAGATATATGCCGTGACAGGGTGATTACACTGTATATTTAGCAAGATCATCCCGTCAGGCGCAGGATTTCGCGGCGCACCGCAGGGTGTGCAAGACTTATTAATCTACCCATGCCCATTCAATTCTTCGCCATATCGATTTACTTGCCGCTGGACAAGCTCCAAACGTGCACCAAATTTCGCTAGTACTTGGACACACCACTTTTACAAACTTGGAGGAAATTATGGTACAAAATGTTATCATTAAGAGGCCACAGTCTAAAATCTGGATGTAAGCCAAAAAAACGTCTTTTTGCTTTGGGCAAGTTGATACCCTTTTCTAGAGACAATGTCGATCCCCATCCTTTCTACCAAGTTCTTTATTCCTACAAGCCGGTCAACTGTTGTACCACGAATACAATTGATTGATCGTATTCAACGAGGTTTATCTCGCAGGTTGACGTTAATTTCTGCACCCGCGGGATTTGGGAAAACCACATTGCTGGCTGATTGTGTCGGAAAGATCAAAGAACCAGTGGGTTGGATTTCCCTGGATGAACAGGACAATGATAAAGTTCGTTTTTTGAAATATTTCATTAATGCTATCCAGCAAATAGAAAAAGGAATTGGGGATAATTCCCTTTTGGCTTTGCAGTCACAGCAACCCCTGGAAACAGAAATTCTTGTTACTGGGTTGATAAATGACATAGCCGATATTGACCATCCATTTGTTGTTGTCCTAGATGATTATCACGTTATTACTGATACTGAAATACAACAAATTCTCCTGTTCTTACTGGACAACCAGCCACCTCAAATGCACATGGTTATTTCAAGCCGGGCTGACCCACCATGGCCTTTAGCCAGACTTCGAGCACGCGGGGAAATTGAAGAAATCCGCATCCAGGATTTGCGTTTTACATTGGATGAAGTCGCAATCCTCCTTAATGAAATTATGGGATTCACACTCTCATCAAAAGATCTAGCTGCCCTTGAAAAACGAACAGAAGGCTGGGTTGCGGGATTGCAAATGGCTGCCATAGCCTTGCAGAACCAACAGGACAAAGCTTCATACATTCAGGCTTTCACAGGAAGCCATCGGTATATTTTTGATTATCTAATGGAGGAGGTGCTCAATAGTGTCCCAGATGATGCGCGGGAATTTCTGTTAAGGACATCTATTTTAGATCAGTTTAATGGCTCATTATGTGATTTTGTCATTGAGAGAAAAAACGGTGACTGTACCGTCCATTTCTTCTTCCCCAGGAAAAAACCTTCTTCGGAATCGTATTTGTCACTTGAATATTTATAAATGGCGAAATCCCAATCATCCATTTTGCCATTCCATGTGAGACGACAAATAGGCAAAGGCTCATTTCGGTCTGTACGATCCAGATAAAGAAATTTTCCTCTGAAACGCGCTGAGTAACCTCGTTTTATCTTTTTAGAGAAAAATGCGCTCAACAGGGACGTGGATTCTTTCAACTCGCTATTGTTGAATTCGTCAATCAGTTTTTGCACTTCTTCTTGAATTTCAATTGTAATGGCTTGTTTTTTGTGCATAGCTATTCTACGAAAGATTGCGCCAACAGACTCTCAAACAGCCCCTCCACCTACCGCGTGGACTCACCCATCCGACCCCGTCGCGAAGCACCTCCGAAGTGTAACGAAAGGGGCAGATCCTAGATCCGCGCCATCACGCCAGCTGCGGGAATATCGAGTGATCTATAGAACCTGGAATGCTCCACAAAGAGCATCCCAGGTTCTATACTAAGGCTATTTGGCTGGAGCCATGAATTGGAAATAGGCAAACCCCAGCGCGAGCAAAAGGTAGACTGCGACTGCCGACCAACCAACTGAATTCATGACACCGCCGAGTGTTCCCATGAGGGCAAAGTAAGCCCCAACGGTGTTTCCGATTAGGCTTCCCGTAATCAAGGGACGTGCATTTGCACCCGTGAAATCTTTTGCGAGCCAGTAGATCACCCCCAGCGCCAACAGCTCAACCCCGAAGTACCGCGCCAACAGTATTTCGGAGTTGCTTGTTCCGAAACCATAAGATGTTGCCATAAAAACTGGCATCAGTATCATGCCAAAGGCAAAGGCGAGAGCGACAACCGCAGCAATGGTTAGAAATGTACGAAGGTTCATGAGATTCTCCTTTCTGAATAAGAGTGAACCACTTAATACAACCCCGGCGCTCTATTGATGATGCGAACTCGTACCAAGCTCCTAAGTTTTATCCGAATTACGTTCCCTAATGCAACTTATGTGAACGCCTCACTCAACAATGACTAAAACAACCCGTCGAACTGCCTCTCACTCTCCCCCATCCGCCCCCTATTTTTAGAGAGTCTGCATCTTTGACCAGCTTTCGAGGTGTATAATTAATAATGAGGTGAGCTATGACAATCCTGCTCGAAATCCCAGATTCTGTTGCACGCGCAATGCGATTGCCCCCCCATGATCAAGGACGCCAGCTTGTAGTTGAATTGGCGGTCAGTCTTTACGCACAAAGCATCCTTTCCTTTGGGAAAGCCTGCGAACTCGCAGGAGTGAGTAAACTAGAATTTGGTATCCTGTTGGGAAAACGCAACATCCCGAGACAGTACAGCGAACAAGACTTGCAGGATGATACATCTTATGCCGGCCGTTAGTGACACATCGCCCATTCTGGGGCTGTCCGCTATTGGCTTGTTGAATTTACTAAAAAGTCAGTTTGAAACTGTTTTCATTCCACAAGCCGTGCTGGATGAACTCAAGGTGGAAACAAATTTTCGTGGTATTTCTGTCATTCAAGAGGCACTGAAAGATGGCTGGCTTGAACCGCATCAAGTTCAGAACAAGCCGTTGGCACAAGCGTTATCACTCGAATTAGACAAGGGCGAATCGGAGGCGATTGCGCTCGCTGTTGATCTAAAAATCGAAATGCTTGTTATGGATGAGAGTATAGGGCGTGAACGTGCAAGAGCGATGGGATTACAAACTGTCGGTGTGCTAGGGGTTTTACTGAATGCGAAGAAACACAAACAAATCAAATCCATTAAGAAAGTAATGGAGTCCTTGAGACAGGAAGTTGGATTTTTTATTTCTGATGATCTATTCAAACAAATTGTCAAAGCAGCTGGGGAATCTGAAT
>DATDAG010000448.1:0-2973 GCA_036525495.1 Anaerolineales bacterium | reverse complement strand
ACATTGAGGTTCGGCAGATTTTCAATAAACGAATTGTATTTAAAGAAGTTTCCATTTTCATCCACGACAGACGGAACCGCTTCGTTCTGTGACAGCGGCTTGCCCATTGTCAAAACCAAGTGGACACCCATCCCAAGCGTTGGCGCCTCCATCAACGCGATGGCAATATCATCCGCAGTGGTTGGGATGTTCATCATGCACGTTGTAGAAGTAACCACACCTTGCAAATGCGCTTCCCGGATGCCGCGCGAAATGTCCGGTGTCCTTCCATAATCGTCAGAATTGACGATGAGTCGCTTAGACATTCTCCATCCCGCTCAAATATTGCTGATATAAGTCAACCAAATGTCCAAGCGGTTCCTTGTAGAATTCGTCAGGGTCAATGGACAACTGTGCATATTCTGGAATCGGTTTGACTTGAGGTTTTGATTTCGCAAACTCTTGAATTACCCTTGCATGGGGCTTGAGCGAACCATCTGGGCGGACCAAGCCGAACCAGCGTTCATGTTGTGCGTTTTGGCAGGGAGGCATATCCCACAATTCGGGGACGTAATCTGCGTAGCACCAGAGCATGGCGCCTGTCGCGCCGCTATCCTGCAGCTTGGGAATGGTCAGGCTAAGAAATTCTGCAAATTCATTCTCACCCGCCATGAATTGTTCACGTTCACGCCCGTTGGTTTCTGTCCACTTCATGATGTGGGATGGTTCGCCGGGTTGAGCAGTGCATCCGCCAAATTCTTCCATGAGAACAGGTTTGCCGCTTAATGCAGCAGTCACTGCACAAGTGAACGGGACAAAATCAGGGTCGAGCGGTTTGCGCGCCCAGGGCGTATACATCGGATAGGAGTGCATCACCGCGACATCAGTGTGGGCATACACTTTGTCAATTCGAAGTCCGTTGTCGCGATGAAGACCATCTCCGTGTAAACCTATGGTGACAGGGTGATTCGGGTCTATTTCTTTGATAAGACCAACCTTCTCCTTGACCCACGATGCACCTTCATCCGATGTGTTGGGCCAGGCAAACAAGTCAGGCTCGTTGCCGAGATTCCACATCCAAATACCGGGGTGGTCCTTGAGTTCACTGACGACTGTTTTTAGCAACAGTCGTGAAGCACCTAATGCCATTTCATCATGGAACATGTTGCGATAGCCTTGATCAGTGTATTTACCTTCACTGACTACATCCCGCAGCCAATGAGAATGTGCTGCGGGAGGCAGTCCACCGCCCAACAGCCAGCGCGGACTCCAGTTCGGTCCGCTCATGTGGCCAGTGAAGAAGGTCATGTCAATGCCAAGTCCGTTTTCAGCAGCCGCATCCGCTACCTTTGCGAGGTGTTCAAGTTTATCTTTTGCAACGCTGTTTGGCTCAGGCTGAAAGTCATCCCATAATAAAAACAAGCGGACAACGCTCATTCCGATCTCTTTGATAATTCCAAATTCTTCACGTACTTCACCAGCATCGAAATTACTCCACCAATACATGGCTTTTTGGCGGGGCCAGTAATTTACGCCGAGAGTAAAAGGTTGGGTCATTGTAGTTATCCTTTATTAGTTCCTAAGGTCTTATGCCTGTTTCATTGGAAGATTTTTTTAATGGGAATGAATCGATCATGATCTGCCGCATGGATCGCGTCACTTTCCTGCCACCCGCTTCAAATCCAAGCATCACCGCACCAACTACCGGCGGCACGTTGAGACGAACAAAACGCGCTTTAGGCGCACATTTGAGGACTGTCTCCCGCATGGGGTTGATCAGCATCTGCCCGCCTTCGAACATGCTACCCGTCATCACCACATCGAATGCAAGCTCTTCGATTTCGACCTGACGAATGACCCCGTTGATCATTTCGCCCAGCTCGATCCCAGCCCAATGGATGAGATTGCGCGCAACCTGGTCGCCACCTTCAGCCACGCGGAAAACGATTGGTGCAAAGTCTGGACCAATTTGATACTCTTCCATTGTATAGCCTTGGATCAAATCATCCAAATCTTTTGCCCCGACACGTTCAATGATAGCGTCGGCAAGTTTTGTCGTGGGTCCACGCTTGCTCCATGCATAACCGACAAGCTGCATACACCGATACATAAGTTCCGATGCGCCTGCATTCTCCCCCATGAGCATACCGTGCCCGCTTACCCTGCCCTCGCGTTTATGTTCACGGTCCCAACCGCGGCAATTCGATCCAGTCCCCGACACAACAACCACCCCCCAGCCTTCCTCTGACCCCGCGACCAGCCCGGTCACGGCATCGTTGACAAATTTATACGGAGCGGTCAAACCCAGGCGATCAATGGTCTTTTCCGTGATCTCATATTCGGACGGCCAGTCGAATCCTGCCACGCCGAAACCTGCCCCAGCAATATCGGCTTTGGTCAACCCTGCGGCTTGAAATGCATGATCCACACCAACACGCATGGCATTGAACATGCCATCATAGCCGACAGTTTCATGGTTGCCGGGTCCGCTTTCAGCGAAGCCGATCACCCTGCCTGTTTCGTCCACGATGAGCGTATGTGTTTTTGTTCCGCCGAGATCGGCGCCAAGAAAATATTTCATTAGTTATTCGACAGCATGGGACGGCTGATATCAACCGCCCTTGTTGTCGGGTCAGTTCCAAAACCGGGGTAGATGCTCTCGATGCGTTTCCAACATGTCGTCGAGAACTACTTGAACCTTGTCCGCTTTTGGTCCAAGGGGATTTACAAGAAGCGCCTCGTAGGCGGCATTACGGTCGCCATGCACGGCAGCTTCCACGACAAGCATTTCATAGGCTTTCACAGCAGAAATCAGACCGAATTGCGACTGTGGCAACGGCTCAGCAGGTATGGGAACAATACCAGTCCTTTTCACAATGGATGGAATTTCAAGCACCCACTCAGCGGGCCATTCCTTGACAGCGCCATTATTGGTGATGTTCACCACATGAGTCTCACCCAGATCGTTGTAATGGGCATTCAGCAGTTGCGTGG
>DATDAG010000447.1:0-8614 GCA_036525495.1 Anaerolineales bacterium | reverse complement strand
GAGCGATCTCTCCCATTTTTGCACCGCTTGGGTTCGGCAACTGGGAAACGGGCGGCGCGCTCGTGACAGGTTTCATGGCGAAGGAGATCGTCGTCAGCACGATGAGCCAGATCTATCTCGGGGGTGAGGAAATGCAGGTCATCGAGGATACAACCTTGGGCGAGGACCTGATCGGCATCGGTCAGGGATTTGTGGAGGCAACAGTCAGCTCGGGGAAAATTTTGTTGAGCATCGTCCCCGGCGTGAATCTGGTGGATGAAGAATCCGAAAGGGAAGATACCGCGTTGAGCCTTGCCTTGCGTGAGAACTTCAACACACTCAGTGCTGTGGCGTTGCTGGTGTTCGTCCTGCTGTATGTGCCTTGCGTTGCGACGCTGGGCGCGATCAAACACGAATTCGGGACCTCGTGGGCATGGATTTCCGCCGTCTATCAAACGGGAGCCGCGTGGATCGCCGCCTTCCTCGTTTACCAAGGCGGACTCCTGCTGGGGTTGGGATGATGCCATGCTGACGCAACTGGTCAAACTGCTTGAAGACAAAGAAATCGGACTGAGCCTTTCGGAGATCAGCCGCGCCATGAAAGCCCAGCCTTCGGCGGTTCTATCCATGATCGATTTGCTTGTCAAAAAGGGGAAATTGCTCGAGATCGGACCCGATGGTCAATGTTGCACAACCTGCGGAATTCAGTCTGAATGTAATTTGCTCGCGGCGAGAGGGAAGAGATATGTGGTGCCCCTCAAATTTAGCCACAAATCAAACTGATCTTCGACTTCACTTCCCCTTGATCATCCCCCTCGCGACCTGCAACAACTCATGCGCGGAGCGCAGGGTCCCCTCACCCACTTCGCCGAGCATCTGCGAGAGCTCGAGCACGCGCGATTCGCCATCGAGCAGTTCGATGCGCGTCAATGTGCGGTCTCCCTGGATGAGTTTCTGCACCTGATAATGTTCATCGCCAAAGACCGCCAATTGCGGGAGGTGTGTCACGCAAAACACCTGATGCGAACGCGAGAGATTCCACAATTTCTGTCCAACGGTCATTCCCACACGCCCGCCGATACCCTGGTCGATTTCATCGAAGATCAGGGACGGCACTTCATCGGCACGCGCCAGCACGTTCTTCAGCCCCAGCATTAGACGCGATGTTTCACCACCCGAGGCGATCTTGACCAGTGGTTTTAGCCCTTCGCCGGGATTCGGCGCGATCAGGAATTCCACTTTGTCGAAGCCGTTATGGTCGAAGGCTATCCGGTTCCCGTTTTCTATAGGCGCGCCGTTCGGGTCAGGCTTGGTTTGGAAGTCCACGCTGAATTTCGCGGCAGACATCCGCAAGTCGTTGAGTTCGGTCTCGATGCCCTGCCCCATTACGGTCGCGGCAGATTTGCGCTTGTCGCTCAACAAA
Source organism: Anaerolineales bacterium (assembly GCA_036525495.1). Lineage (GTDB taxonomy): Bacteria > Chloroflexota > Anaerolineae > Anaerolineales > Villigracilaceae > Defluviilinea. The sequence goes on along the minus strand of DATDAG010000447.1, from coordinate 7,212 downwards.
CTTCCCTGCTGGGCAAGTTTGTTCAACAGTTTTGCTTCCTGCAACTCAAGTTCTTCGATCCGTTCCGCCGCGCCTGTGATCGTTTCCAGTTGCTTGCGCGCATCCTCCCCGTATGCAATGACCGCGGGGATGCTCCCGCCATATTTCCGCATCAACGACCGGATCAAGTCAATCCGCTCCTCCACTTCATCGAGCCGCTTCGGGTTGAATTCGATCTGTTCGAGATAATCACGCAAGCTGTGGATGATATCCGACATCGAGTCGAGCAAGACCTCGGCTTGATTCGCCAGTTCGTTTTGCGCCGAGTCGATTTTTGCAAGCGCCGCCAAAGCCTGCGCGGCTTGTCCAACCAGGTCAGTTGCGGCAGGCATTTCAGGCGAGCCTTCCTCCAACAAACCCAAAGCCTCCTGTGCGTTCTGCGCCAGCGACTCGGAATTTGCAAGACGATCGCGTTCCTGCTTCAAGTCGTCCTCTTCACCCGCTTTCAAACGCGCGGCTTCGATCTCCTCTGCCTGGTAGGTCAGCATTTCGGTTTTGCGCTCGGCATCGGCTTGGACTTTTTGCAACTCGCCCAACTCGCGACGCAGGTTTTGCAACGCGTGATAGGTCTGGCGGTAGTCGCTGAGGGGCCGAGCCACTTCTGCGTAGCGATCGAGCAAGCCTAGGTGTGCGCGTGAATCGAGAAGGGATAAATGTTCCGCCTGCCCGTGGATGTCCACTACCAGCGATCCAATTTCTTTCAACAGTGCAACTCCCACCGTCCGCCCATTGACGCGCGCCACGCTTCGTCCTTCTTTGCGGATCTCGCGGGACAAGATCACATAGTTGGGATCGTCCATCAACTCTTCGCGATTCAGGATCTCGTGCACCGATTCCCTTTCTGGACCTTTCAACTGGAACACACCCTCGACCAGCGAGACGTCTGAATCTGTGCGGACAAAGGTCGTGTCGGCTTTGCCACCAATCAGCATGACCACAGCATCGAGGATGATGGACTTGCCCGCTCCCGTCTCGCCCGTGAGGATAATCAAGCCCGAGCCGAATCGCAGGTCGAGTTTATCTATGATCGCAAAGTTTTGAATGTGGAGTTCAGTAAGCATGGTTCACCAATTTAAGAGTTTCTGTTATCTGAACAATTGAATTCCAGACAGTCGCGTATAAACAACAGGTGTGGCAAGGACAAGGTAGATCACCTGGAAGACGATCCCAAAGAAATTGAATGTAAATACCTGTAACAGGATGGCAGGTAAAGCGCCCAACACAACGCCCGCGGCAACTGTAATGAACAGGTTGCGTGAACGGCGTTTGCGCAAAGCGGCGCGTAATGCTTCCGCAATGACTGTTGCGGCTGTCGGCGCGCCCGCAATTACGATGATCCAGCCGAAGAAGCCAATGCCGCCAATAAGTGTCACAAGGAAGGATGCGATCCCCGATAAAAAACCTGCCAGGACAAACCCGATGACGTAGTCATACCACTCGGCTGTATTGAAGATCTGTTGATGCCCCTTCACGCATTCCTTACAGCGATACCCCGTCGGCGTACGGACGGCGCACGAAGCGCAAATGGGACGGTTGCAATTGTTACACCGCAGGGATGTTTCGCGGGTCGGGTGTACGTAACAGTATAGGGCTTCCAAGTTCGTTTCGGTCATCTTTCCAATCCTAAAGAATTTTCATTCATGTGTGCAGTCAGGTTCCTATAAAAATAGCCCGGGTCTCCAAAGCGGATAAATTGTGCCGTGACATCCGCCGCGCAAACATCCACACGGTCATCCTCCAGCAGGTTGATGGGCGGTTGTCCATCCACGCTCATGATCGAGTTCTCACTCTGCACTGTAATGCTGACCGAGGAGCCTTCCGCCAGAACAACTGCACGGTCCACGGAAAGATGCGGGGCGATGGGGACGATCAGAATATTCCGCAATTCAGGAGGCAGGATCGGTCCACCCGCCGCGAGCGCGTATGCCGTCGAACCCGTTGGCGTGGATGCGACAAGCCCGTCTGCAACATAACTGGTCAACTGCAAGCCATCCACTGAAGCCATCAAACGAACGGGGCGAAGATACTGCCCGCGCCCAACCACTACTTCGTTCAGGGCATCCCAACTTCCGATCATCTCGCCCGCACGGACAAGATCGGCATGCAGCATCATGCGGTTTTCGATCCACGATTCTCCGTTCAACAGTTTATCAAAGTACTCACGCCATTCATGGCGGTCTACCTGAATTAAAAAACCAATCCGCCCAAGATTTACTCCCAGAATTGGCACGCCGCTTGGCGCACAGAGATGCCCCGCTCGCAGAACACTCCCATCGCCTCCCGCCACGATGAGCAGGTCAAACTCGCCCGTGCGGACTCTTTTGCGTAGGTCTTCGTCATACAGCGAGCCGTGCGGTGCATCAATTCCTTTTTCTTTCAGATAAACAGACATCGCTTCGGCTTCCGCGAAAGCCTGCGGCATTTTCGGATACGCCGTGATGACAGGTCGTTTTGGGATGAACGAATCAGACATGAGGTAATTATATATGAATTATCTACGCCAGACTCTGATCGCAAACTTCTCGAAACCCGCATCCCTTACAACGGGACGCCTGCTCATGCGTCCTATGGATCTCTTTCTTGCGTTCATCTTTTTTCATCTCTGCCAGCAGGTCAAGCAATGACGCCTCCAACTCGCGCGTATATTCCACAGCAAAATCCCTTCCATCATAATGGATGATCCCATACGGCGGGCGTTTTTTGTATGTTTTCTCCACTAACAAGCAGTATGAAGCCAGTTGATAGATATGCGAATCATACGGAGCAGTCGGCGCGCGCCCCGATTTCACCTCCACAGGAATGATCTGTCCGTCCTTTTCAACGAGGTAATCGGGCATTCCTGTCAGATCGAGGGCGGCGTGATAGAGAGGTTTCTCCACCTTGTTCCAGCCATGCGTATCCGTGTAGATGACCCGTCCGCCTGGCAGACCAGCAGACTTCCGCTGGCGACCAGACTGCCAGAAGAAGATAAAAGCAATGAAGAGGAGGACAAACGCAAAATACAACATAAAGCTTTAGCGATTAGCCGCCATATTCAGGGTGTTCACTGAGAAAGGTGTCAAAATCAAATTCACCAGGCGAGTGGTTGTACCCAGTCAAGATTGCCGCCGCTTCACCGCGGTGCTGTGTCCCGTGATTGACAACATGGAAGATGACCTGCCAGACTTTGAGGGTATTGCCACGGCTTGCCTTCAGAATTTCTTCACGTAATACCGCCTCGGACTCCAACCAAGCAACGTGTTCTGCATTCCAGCGGTTCCTCAACTCCATAACATTGGCGAATTTATCCCCTTCCAATATTTCTGACGCATCCCGCGCTTCCAAATTCATACGCCAGCCGTACTCTGCATCCAATACATGGACCAGGATCCCACGCAAGCTATCCCAGCCTGGATTTGGCACAATTTTCCGCGTAAACTCCTCCGTCGTTATCTGTTCACATGCTGCGAATATTCGCGCATCTGCCCAAAAGTTATAGGCGATCAATGCGGAAACGTCGGATTTATTCATACAGTTTCCATACTTCTACAAAGCTCGTGCCGAACAATACGCCACCAACATCACCAATGCAATCATCAACAAAACCAGCCCAATCGTCCGCGTGATACTTGAAACCAGCACCTGACGCCCATGTTTAATATGGAGTTCGGTCCCTGCCGCCAATTCAGCCTGGTTCGCGGATTCAACCCCCTGCCTGCGGTACCACCAGGCACGGCGGCAGTAGAGGTAGGTTCCAATATCAGAAGAGCGGATGACAGCCATACGGCGGAGTATAGCACAAACTTTCTATTTTTTTTTGTTACGCCGTCATTGCTAGTGGCATCGTTGGTTGGGTAGATCGAGTGTTTTTCTCGACCGTATCAAAACCAATTGCAACGAAACAATCTCCAACAAAGCAGGGGGGGGTGCTTCGTCGTCGCTCCGCTTCTCCTCGCAACGACATCCTAAACGTTATAATCGCTCTCTATGAGCGATTATCATTTCTATCATCCCATTGAAATCCGTTACGGGGATTTGGACCCGCAGGGTCATGTCAACAATGCAAAGCATCTCACCTATTTCGAGCAGGCGCGAATCGCCTATAAGATCAAGTTAGGATTGTTTACCAAAGACCAATCCTTCATGGAGATCGGTGTGATCCTCGCTGATGTTCACATTACCTACTTTGAGCCGCTTTATTATGGGCAGAACATCAAGGTTGGAGTGCATGCGGCGAGGCTGGGGAACAAGTCCATGACGTGGGAGCAAAATATCGTGGATGCCGATACAGGCAAGGAATTAGCCAAGGGTGAAGTTGTTTTGGTCACTTATGATTATCGTGAGGAGAAAACAATCTCCATTCCGCAGGAGTGGAGGGATAAAATACAAACATTTGAAAACTCGATGGTTGAGTAGATACGAACGATAGCGAGTATCGTATCGAAACCACCACTAAGCAAAGAACTTATTGTTACAAGATCACTTTGAAAACTGCTGGTTTCGATACGGGCTTCGCAAACACCACTCAGCCCTACTCAACCAGCGAACACTCTTGGAAAGAGGAACCCATGTCATTACCACCCATTGATCAAGAATATTTCACCAAATTCCTCGTTGACCTGCTCAACATCCCGTCGCCAACTGGCTTTGCAGAGCCTGCGATTGATTTTGTGGAGAAAGAGTTATCGCAATACAAGCAATTGGAATTATCGCGGACCCGCAAAGGCGCTCTGGTTGCCAAATGGAAATTAGAAAGTGACTTGCCTCCTGTTGCATTGACCGCGCACGTGGATACGCTCGGCGCGGTGGTGAAGGAGATCATTTCCAAAGAAGGTCCATCTGCTGGGCGATTGAAATTAAGTCGTATTGGCGGGATTCAATGGCCGAGCGTTGAGACGGAAGGCGTGTGGGTGTTCACATCGTCTGGAGAAAAGATACGCGGATCAGTGTTGATCGATACGGCATCAGGTCATGTTCACGGGGCGGAGGGAGCAAAAACTCCGCGCGATGATGAGCACATGGAAGTCCGCTTGGATGTGAAGACGACGAGCGAAAAAGAAACGCGCGCACTGGGAATCAACATCGGCGATTGCGTGGCATTTGATCCACGCGTGGAGGTGACGAACGGATTCATCCGCTCTCGATTCCTCGACGACAAAGCTTGTGTGGCAAATCTTGTAGGGACGATCAAGTCGATGGCAGATGCAGGTCTAAGTCCCGCGAGAACCGTTTATTTCCATATCTCGAATTATGAAGAGGTCGGTCATGGCGCGTCGGCGGGAATCCCATCCGATGTGGAAGAACTGGTCACCGTGGATATGGCGGTTGTCGGGAAGGGTCAGGAATCAGATGAATTCCACGCGACGTTATGCACCAAAGATGGCGGCGGACCGTACCACTTTGGCTTGAACAACAAACTGCGCGCGCTGGCTGAGAAGCACGGCCTTCCGTATAAGACCGATGTATATGTGTTCTACGGCTCGGACGGCGAAGCGTTCTGGCGCGCGGGTGGCGACGTGGCGCTGGCGTTGATCGGTCCTGGCATCGACGCTTCTCATAATTACGAGCGTGCACACATGGATGGTCTCAACGCCACGACAAATTGGATACTTGCATATTTATTGGAGGGGTAATTAATTACGAGAGAGCACAGCATAAGAAGTATGAGCACATTCGAAAATTCTTTGGACACCATTGAAGCCAAGATCGGTTCGATCGCGCCCGATTTCAAATTGATGGCATCGGACGGCCGCGAGATCAGTCTCTCCGATTTTCGCGGCAAACGTAATGTGGTCTTGTTCTTCATCCGTGGATTCAACTGAATGCAATGCCGCTCGCATGTTTTGCAGTTGGCGAAACTTCATAAACAATTCAGCGATACGGGCGCAGAGTTCATCATCACTTTGGGCGACACACTTGAAAAGGCAAAGCGCCATGTCAAGTCATTAAAACTGCCCTTCCCCATTTTATCTGACCCTGAACGCGAAGTGTATCGCTTGTATGAACTGGAAAAATACTTTCAACTCATCCAGCGCACCGCGTCCATTATCGTGGATCATGATGGGCGCGTGCAATATCTCAAACGGACGACCAATCCATTGATCTGGCTGCAGGAAACCCGCGAACTCTTCGGGTTTGTGGACAGCATAAACGACTGACACTACGGGACTGACAAAATCAGTCCCGTTTCTATTTCTATCATGATAGACTAGCAGCATGAAACTAGACGCTTCTCTTCCCCCCTTGAACCTGTCTGCGGTTTCAGAGACCGCTCGCGCCGCCGGATCAATTGGCTTCGATGCCTTGTGGACATCCGAGACCCAGCACGATCCATTTCTCCCCTGCACATTGATCGCCGAACATACATCTAAACTCAACTTCGGCACAGCGATTGCTGTGTCGTTTGCGCGTTCGCCAGCCAACCTCGCCTACACCGCATGGGACCTGGCTGCCCAATCAAACGGACGTTTCATCCTCGGTCTTGGGACTCAGGTCAAAGCCCATATCGAGCGCAGATTTGGCGTGCCATGGCCTGAGTCACCTGTCAAGAAATTGCGCGAGCAGGTCGAGGTTATCCGCGCCTTTTGGGATAACTGGCAGAACGGAACGAAGCTGAACTACCGCGGGGAGTATTACAAGATCACGTTGATGTCACCGTTTTTTCAGCCCCCGCCCTTGCCCCCCTCTCCCAATGGAAGAGGGGCTGGGGGTGAGGGAATAATCCCAATCTACATCGCGGGCGTGAACACGGGACTTGCCAAGCTTGCAGGCGAAACCTGCCAGGGATTTCATGCACACCCGTTCAATAGTCCGCGTTATTTGAAGGAAGTGATCCTTCCTGCCATCGAAGATGGCGCCAAGAAGAATAATCGTAAACGAGAAGATGTGTCCGTTTCAGTGACTGCCTTCATCGCGACCACACCCGAAGAGATGAACTTCGCACGCGCGCAGATCGCGTTCTACGCATCCACCCCTTCCTACCGCCCCGTCATGGACATCCACGGCTGGAGCGGCGTTGCAGAGACATTATCCAAGCATGCAGCAAAAGGTGAATGGGCGGAGATGCCCATGCTCATCACCGATGAGATGTTGAGCGAGTTTTGTCTGGTTACTGAAGAAGATAAACTGGCTGACGAATTGAAAAAACGCTACGAGGGAATCGCTGATCGATTGACTCTGTACAGTCCTTTTGTA